>JBEBXX010000137.1:0-6289 GCA_040391435.1 Aureliella helgolandensis
ATCAAAGCGGTAGACGCTTACTGTGCGGCAATATTGGATGTGATTCACATCGACCCTGCCGCTTTAGAACTATTGAAATTGAAATAGCTTCGTTGCCCTCTCGCGTGGAGAGGAGCCTACAAAACACCCATAGAAAACACCGAACAGATTTTTACATCACCTTTAGCGAGACGATAAAATGGTCAACGCACATAAGATCAAGCAAGACATCTGCGAGATAGGTCGTCGCATCTACAACAAGGGATTTGCCGCGGCTAACGATGGGAACATCACGGTTCGCATCAGCGACAATGAAGTCCTATGCACGCCGACGATGCATTCCAAAGGCTTTCTAAAGCCAGAGGACATCAGCATCATCGACATGACCGGCAAGCAGATCTCCGGTAACAAAAAACGCAGCAGCGAAGCTTTGCTGCACCTGGAGATCTACAAGCAGCGTCCGGCTATTAAGTCGGTCGTGCACTGCCATCCACCGCACGCCACCGCTTTTGCCGTGGCTCGCGAACCGATTCCACAGTGTGTGTTGCCCGAAGTGGAAGTCTTCCTCGGCGACGTGCCGATCACGAAGTACGAAACTCCCGGGGGCCAAGCTTTCGCCGACACGATCATTCCGTTTGTCGATAAATGCAACGTTATGATCCTGGCCAACCACGGAACCGTCAGCTTTGGCGAAGACGTAGAGAAAGCCTATTGGTGGACCGAGATCCTGGACGCTTACTGCCGCATTCTGCTGTTGTCGCGGCAAATGGGCCGCGTCAATTATCTCGATCAACAGAAGAGCCAAGAGTTGCTCGAGTTGAAAGACAAGTGGGGTTTTGCCGACCCGCGTTTGACCGAAGAATTTCAAAATTGCGACATCTGTGCAAATGACATCTTTCGTCCCAGTTGGGCCGAATCCGGCGTAGAGCGCAAGGCCTTTGATGCGCCTCCAGCCATGCCAGCTAAGCGCAGTTCCGCCGCGACTTCCAGTCCAGCGGCGTCTACTCCAGCGGCTAACTCGGCCTCAGCGATGGGATCCGGGACTGGCAGTATCGACCAAGAACAACTGGTGAAACTGATTACCGAACAAGTCATGCAACAACTGAAGGGTTAAACTGCGATGAAAGTTAGCATTATTGGTGGTGGCGGACTTGTTGGCTCCTGCGCGGGCTTTGCCCTGCAGTGCGGCGGCGTGGCTCGCGAGATCGCTTTGCTCGATGTCAACGCCGACTTGGCCGCTGGTCAAGCCCTCGACATTCTGCATGGAGGCCCTAGCGTAGCGGATCAGATCATTTCGTCGGGATCCTACGAACACGTTCCATCGAGCGACGTGGTGTGCATTACCGCCGGCCTGCGGCGCAAGCCGGATGAGTCGCGATTGGATTTGATCAATCGCAACACCGATTTGTTTGTGCAGATCTTGCAGCAGGTCAAAGCGGCCGGCCTCAAGCCGACGGCTAAAGTAGTCGTGGTTAGCAATCCGGTCGATATCTTGACCTATGTAGCCGCGAAGACATTAGGCCTGCCAGAGCAGCAGGTGATCGGCCTGGGAACGCAGCTCGATACCATTCGCTTCTGCAGTCTGATTGCCGACCATTTGAAGTCAGCTCCGACGCAGACTCGCGGGCTGATCCTAGGCGAACACGGCGATAGCATGGTGCCGATCTGGTCGAGCGCCAGCGTCGGTGGCCTGCCGCTGGAAAAGTACCCAGGCTGGAATACCAACGTGGGCAATCAAATATTTACGCGGACCAAGGGCTCGGGAGCCGAGGTGATTGGCAAAAAGGGTGGCGCGGGTTTCGCAGTGGGCATTGCGATTCGCGACGTGATCCATTCGATCCTGCTGGACAGTCGCCAAGTTTTGCCGGTCAGCAGCGTTCAGGTTGGGGCTTACGGCATCCGCGATGTGGCCTTGTCGGTACCCACGGTGGTCGGTAGCTGCGGTGTGGTTGATCGCATCGAACTGGAACTGTGGCCCAAGGAGATGCAGGGCCTGCGCAATAGCGCCGCTGCCTTGCGCCCAACGCTCGACGCCGTCCTCAAACGCGTGTAGAGAATCCGGTCTAAACGGGAGGGAGTGCCCGCGCTACGGGCGAGTGCTATCATATAAGCTCGCATGCTACAGTTTTCTGTGCATGTTTAGCCGCTAGCCACGCAGGTTTAAAATGCCTGAAAACTTGTGTGTGGACGCGCAGAAAACCAGCTCAACGTGCAGCTACCGGACGATCTGCAAGCGAACATCGAAGAGAATCTTGCCGTTTACAAGGACGACACTCAGTCATCGATCCGTCCGGGTATTCATGTTTCGCAGGACGTGACATTCCCTTCGCAGGTCGAAAATGCCAGCAGTGCCATTGTCGCCGAACCGCTGGTATTGCGCCGTGCGCCACATCCGACGCGGCATGTGGAAGTTGTCGATAAAAACGGGCGAGTTATTACCGCGATTGAATTCCTTAGCCCCTGGAACAAAGTCGGCAGTCGAGCTCGAGAGCAGTACACTCGCAAGCAGGTCGACATCATCGATGCCGGTGTGAACTTGGTCGAAATAGACCTTGTGCGGCAGGGTTCCTATGTACTCGCCGCACCGCTTGAGCAACTGCGACCTGGCCAGCGGACACCCTACTTGATCTGTGTCTATCGCGACGGACAGCCGGATCAGTTCGAAGTCTACCGCGCGCCGCTGCAAGAGTCGCTGCCGAACATTCCCGTACCGCTGCGCTACGGCGAGCGCGACGCTGTGCTGCAGTTGCAACCGCTGATCGATCAGTGCTATCGAGACGGCCGCTATTACCGGCTCGACTACAGCGGTGAGCCGCATGGAAAGTTCGACGCGGCTCTCACGCAGTGGATCAGCCAGCGGCTGCAAAGTGAGCGACGCCGGCCGGCTATTTCGTGATCGGAGGCTGACTTTTGATCGACGTGGAGGCGGTTGGGGACAACCGCTCTACGCTGGCAGAGGCGGTTGGGGACAAGCGATCTAAGCTAGGCAGAGGCGGTTGGGGACAACCGCTCTACGCTTGACGGCACTGTGTGGCTGTCGAGTTATAATCAACCGTGTCGGAGTGTCGAATGTTGGCTGACAGTGGATTTAGGTGGTAGCGATGCCGTTGCATGATTGGACGCTAGTTTCTGCTGGAACCTATCATGGATTCCATAATGCTTGGATTACGGAGCTCGCACGGGCGCTCAACAACGGTCTGCTCCCATCCTCCTTTTACGCAGAAGCGGAGCAGGTCGCAGGCCAGACTGGGCCGGATGTCCTAGCTCTCGAATTGGACAGCCAACAGTTTTTGGCTGAAGAAACTCTTGACCTGCATGGCTCGGCCAAAGTGGCCACGTTGCTTGATGTAACGCCGAAGGTTTCCCTCACGCAAGTGGCCTCGGAAATGGAGGTTTATAGCGAGCGACGCAATCGACTAGCGATACGCCATACCTCCGGTGACCGGCTGGTTGCCTACATCGAGTTGTTGTCGTCGGGCAACAAGGCAAGTCGCCGCATGCTCGATGGCTTTCTTGACAAAGCATACAGCGTTATCAGGCACGGGGTACATCTGCTTGTCGTGGATCCCTATCCACCCGGTGCCTTGGATCCGCAGGGAATACATGCGGCGATCTGGAATGAAATCGATCCCGCGACGCAGTTTCGCTTTCCCGACGAGCGGCACATGACAGCGGTGTCCTATCATGCCCAGCGTCCGCCAACCGCTTATGTAGAACCGCTAGCTGTGGGCCAAGTCATTCCCGACATGCCCTTGTTTCTGGACGGTACGCACTACGTCAACACGCCGCTTGAGTCGACTTACAACGCAGCCCTAAGCGTTGTTCCACAACATTTGCGGAAACGTCTGTCCGGCTAAGTGCAAATTAGCTTCAGCTAGTCATAGCGTCTACGCCACAAAAGAAAGTACAACGGCCAGGGAGAGTAGCACTAGACCGGCTGTATCGCGGGGTGTCCAGCGACCGTGAGAAGTTGTCCGCAAATAATCTAACAGTCTTCCGGTCGGGCAACCGTAGCGGCAGTAGGCCATTGGAATAAACAGCGAAGCCAGCAGACCCACGCACGCGATACTTAGCGCGGCGATGCCGGTGATGGGCCACAGCCACGCATCAAATGGCTCGATGTCGACTAGGCTCACGGGGAGATGCAAAGTCGCCACCACTAGCACCCACAGCAGTAGTCCGATGGGAATCAACCGCAACAGGGGTTCAAGCCAGCGCGGGATCTTCCATCTCCAGGGGAGTCGATGGCGAACCAGTTGTTGAACGGCACCGTGCGGACAGATGTGCGCGCAGTACGCATTTTTGCCCGTAGCGATGGGCAGAATCACCGCCACGGCTGTTAAGCATACCAAGCCTAAGGCGTTGTTCCAGGGGACGCCGCTTTGCGCCCAGCCGACCCACATCGCCTGAGACAGAAGGTCACCGTTGACTAGGCCCAACCAGCCGATCAACAGGCATTGAAAGACAACTCGCAACCACCGAGTCCGCTTCCAACGCGTCAGCGCAAAGAATACTCCTAGAAGCGTTAGCCCGATGGTCGACATGTCGCGTCGCGAAAGCGGGCTCAATGATTTCTGTTCCGCGAGAGACGTTAGCTCTGGCGATTCGTCCGCTTCCGCCGAGCCGGCTGTGGAGCGACGCTGGGCATAATCGCTGGCCGAAGCGACGATCCCCTTGACGACAGCTTGGCTGGTCATGGTCGCTCCGCTGACCCCTTCGATCCCGGCGGTCTGCAGGTCGATCGCTGCGAGGTCACTCAGCGACTGGCTATTGAATAGCTTGCGGAAATATTTGTCCGTCCGCACGTAGTCGACATAGGGCTCGTTGTCATAGCTCGCCCCTACGGCGATGCCCGACGTTTGTCCGCCCGCGTCTAAGGCGATCAATGTTTCGGTCGGTCCCTGATAGCCCACCACGTTGTCGGCTGCAGGTGATGTACGGCGGATTTTTCCTAAGAGTTGCATATCGGCGTCCCACACATTCCACACATCCTGCTGCGGGTCAACCGTGATGGAATCTGCTGCAGAAAATAGCAGCTCAACGTCCTGCATCCGCGGCGGAGATGGGAACTTCAGTGAGACAGCCTGCGCTGCGGAGTCCGGCTCGCTCCCCTGCGACCGCAAGCGATTGCGAATCGATTCAACAATCGCCAAGCTGGTGAGGGTGGCCCCTGAGACTCCGTCTACGTGCCGCATGTCGCGGAGTTGCTCGAGGGATGCCCCTTGCAGGTCGTTCAGGAAGGAGCTGTCGAGCACGCGCGTGAGGTGGTCCCGCGTATCGCGACTCGATAGCACACTGGCGCGAAGCAGGTATTGCTCGAGGTCGAACACCAGCAGCACGTCGGTCGGACCGGAGAAGCCGATGATGCGCTCGGACTGCGGCGAGGTGCGCGCTGCCCAGCCGATGTGTTGGCCGGCTCGATCTTCGACCGCAAACAGCTCTGTTCCCTGTGAGGTGGTCTGCTCAGTGAGCGATTCTGCGCTGGCGAGCACATCTCGCAATGCGGGCATGATCCAGGCCTGATCGGTGACTGCACGATCAGCGCGCAGCAGCGCTTGATGCTGCAGGTAGATGAGCCACACGACCAGGCACAAGACGCACACGCGAGTTGCCGCCAGCAGCTTTGCTAGCCGAGCGGCGCGCTTGGGGTTTTGGGTACGGGTGGGTTGTGTGCGGATCATGGGGCGCTAGAACGTAGCAGGCAGGAGAGCACACGCTAGGGGACGCGGATAATCTGTACGGCGTCGGCGTGGACGTGACCATCGGTGCCGGCGGCGGTGAGCGTAACGCTGCAGGGCTGGCCTTGCTCCATCTGGAACTCTCCCAGGCTGGTGAATTTGTCTTTGAGCGGCGCGGCTTTGCGCATATTCACCGTGCGAGTAAACGACTGTTTGCCAATGGCGATTTCTACTTTCGCATTGGAGGCCCGGTTCTCGTGCGCCAAATATGCCAAGCGGATTTCGTAAGTTCCGCTGTCGGGTGCATCGAATTTAAATCGAATTGTGGACTGCGGACTGTTTGAATACAGATAGCCGTAGCCGACAAAACCTTTCAGTCCGCGACCCTCGGTCCAGCCACCGGCCTGCTCTGCATCGCGGTCATCGATGACCAAGCCGTCTAAGTCCTTGGGGTCTAATCCGGGAGCCGGTCCAAAGGGGCCAGCCAATTCCATTGCATCCTCGGGCACGATAATCTCCGCGTCGACGGTCTCTCTACGCGCCTTGCCGGGCAGTTGCAGTAGTTCGACCATCTCATCCAGATGTTTTTCGTAGACGTCGCGCGGAAGGCAAGCGTATTTGACGCACAGGCT
>JBEBXX010000138.1:0-6281 GCA_040391435.1 Aureliella helgolandensis
CAAAGGCGCAGAGGGCCGCGGAGGAGCCGTCCCCCGCTCCCCATTTGCTCATGCAATTGGAAAGCCTGGCGAGCAACGGGGTCACTCTACTCTATTGCTCAGGTCGACGAGAGCTATGTTTACGACGCCAACGGCAATTGCACCGGCGGTGGTTTGACCATTGGCGACAACAACCAAGTTCTATCCGACGGCGCGCACGACTACGCCTATGTGTTACGGGCCGAATTGTGACAGTAAAGATTTGAGGCCATTTTTGGGGTTGTTGGCCGAATTGTTGAGAATTCTGGAGGGACCGCGCTGGGGATACCGAGCGCGCTGGGGACACAGCAAATTGCAGTCGCCGCTTAACTCCGTGCCTTAGTGCCTTCGTGTGAGACATTCTCAGGGGCGGTGTCCGAGCCCTATAGCTCTGCCAGGAACGCTGACTGGAGGGACCTTACCCTTTGCAGAGTGTGGCCAACCTGCGTTCTTTTTTGTTCTCACAGAGGCACAAAGGCGCGGAGGGCTGCCCATACTCGCAGTCGTTTCACGCAGTTAGCGATAAACTGGGCATCACTTGGCACCAGCTAGTCGGACCGCGCTGGGGACACCGAGCGCGCTGGGGACACAGCAAATTGCAGTCGCCGCTTAACTCCGTGCCTTAGTGCCTTCGTGTGAGACATATCTTGCAGACCGGCGGCTTACGCGGCCGGCAGGGATGTGCCGCCCCCTGGGCTAAAGATCAAGGGCGATCATCGAGTTGCTGCTTGGAGGAACAGATGCGGCTACACACGACTGGCTCCCCAACTCGGCCCTGGCTGGCCGAATTAGCGGTGTAATAAATGTTCTAATCTCCGACTATAATTCAGTCCCTAACAGGCGAGGTATGCGATCAAAGCATGGCTTGTAACACCGAACTTACCGCGCCCGCGGCGCGGGCAATGCCAGTTGAGGCTAAACCATGGACAGCATTACGTGGCACGATTTTGAGAAGATCCAAATGCGAGTAGGCACCATTGTTTCGGTTGAAGAGTTCCCAGAGGCGCGCAAGCCGGCGTACAAAATCAAGGTGGACTTCGGACCTGATATCGGTCTCAAGCAATCCAGCGCGCAGCTCACTGCACATTACACCAAGCAAGCCTTGGTGGGTCGGCAGATCATCGGAGTTGTCAACTTTCCAGTTAAACAGATCGGCCCATTCCTCTCGGAATGCCTTGTCACTGGCTTGTACCGGTCCGACGGTACGGTCGTGCTGGCTGTGCCCGACCAGCCAGTACCCGACGGAGCTCGATTGGCTTAGCGATCACCAGATGGTGACTCTCTAATTGTGCGCAGGGCGGCCCGCAGCGATGGCACATCCGCGCGCCACGTGGGCAGAGCCCAAGTCATCAGCGTCGCTTCGATATTCGTAAGTGTTACGGCCAAGGCGGCAAGCCGCAACGGCCACACGGCCCAGCCAAGGATGATCGCCATACCAGCTAGAAGCACCAGTCCCTGCGACTTCTTTGCGGCCCAGGTGTGGTAGCTGGGAACGCGGTGGTATTTGATCAAGCCTGCCAGGGTCGTCATAAAATAACTACCCACGGCGATACCCAGCCATAGATATTCTGCCCGAAAGGTTTCCCAGCAGAGTATTGCCGTACCCGCTAAGAGCGCCGCGTAGAGCACTGCGTCCGCCAAGCTATCGAGCCGCGCTCCAAAAGCTGAACGCTGATTTAGCCAGCGTGCAATTCGCCCGTCGATCCAGTCAGACACAGTCAGCCCAATAAACAAACCCACAAACCAGTATCGGTGGCCGCCGAGCGCCAGCAGGACCAGCACGATTGATCCCGCCAGACGCACCATGCAGATCACGTTGGGTATCGTAAAAATCCAATCGCGATAGGCAGCGTCGCGGGCTTCGATGTGCGGCGCCGAGAACGACCGTGAGCTAGCTGGCTCGAATTTGTCGCGCAGCGGCATCTAAACATCTCCCGCTCTAAACGTCAACAGGGCATAGTAATACATGGCCGGGGCGGTAAAAGTCAAACCATCGATGCGATCGATCATACCTCCCATGCCCGGCAGGAGCTTGCCACTATCCTTAACTCCCGCTTCGCGTTTGAGTGCCGACATGTTCACGTCGCCAATGAATCCAATTACAGATACGAGCACTCCGGCACCGATGGCAAGTGCGGAACCGCGCCAGGATGAATAGCCAACTGACAGAGAAGTAAGCCACGGTGCTGTAGCCAGCGATAGGATGGCAGTGAGCACCAGCCCGCCTACAAATCCCTCCCACGTCTTGCCTGGCGAAATCGAAGGTGTCATTTGATGCCGTCCGAGTCGTCTGCCAATTAGGGCTTGTGCGATGGAGTCGCACTGCGTCAGCAGAATCGCGAACAATGACCAGCCCATCGGTCCCACAGCTAGCGAGCGCGACTCAAACGCATTGGAGCCGATGGGAAGGCTGGCTAACACCACGGTGTGCGACAGTCCCCAAAAAAAGAGCACAGCCGCCCAGCAATAGCCCGCCGTCGACCGCAGGAATCCATGGCTCACTGCGTGGAATACCTGCACGGCCCCGATGGCGACCCACACCAATAGCGGAAACGCCAGCAATGACCAGTGGTTTTGCACAAGTACTAGCCACACGTAGTGCCCCAGCCCCAGCAGGCCCACGGTCCAGGCGAGCCGCGATGCCCCAGCGGAGCGGCGACGGTAGAGCTGGCCGAATTCCCTCAACGCCAATATTCCGGCAGCGTACATGAGTATCGCCAGACCAATGGTGCCCGCCAACAAGGCCACCGCCAACACTCCCCATAGCACCCACCACACGCCAAGACTCTGCCAGCGTTGGGAACTGACCTCTGGCGCCGCGCCCCTTAACGAAACTGACCGGACCACCGTGCCGATCAGCAAGGCACAAAATACGATAGCTATGAAGATTAGCAAACCTGACACATCTTCAAGCATGATGGGCACTCGAGCGAATGGTGGCAATAATAATTTACTTTCGCTCAAATGTTCCCATCAACTTGCTGGGAATCTCGGAACCGTCTGTAAACTCGTTGCTGGTTAATTTCATGACAGCCTACTGGAATACGGGAAAGGAATAAAACGGAGACCTGAGCGCCATCATTCGAGCCGACACGCGAGCCCGCACGCCTCCTGCGCACAGGTTAGGCCTAACCCATTGTAGGTTCATGCAGCGGAACCTTCGATACGCCTCAACCACTCACTTTGGCCGGTGCGCACTTGCCACTTGCACACCGTGCTCGGAGTCGGCAGGCAGCGGCTGGTCTACTAAATCACATTGAACACGAAATAACTCAGAAAAATCTCGCAAAAGGCACGCTCGCATGAGTTTTTTGACGTAGGTTTCAGATGGGTCTGGCCAGTCCCTCCATTTTCCGTGATGTCGATACTACCGTCCATTTCGGCTCGTCCGCGAGCACCCGCGATAAAGGCAAACTGATCGTAAGGTCAGCACGCAAAGGCCAAGGGTCCAAAGTCATCGATGGCTTTGGAAAGCCGGCTTACCGAACGGGAATGTCTGACAGCTCACTTACAAGTCTTTCGCATTACTCGCCAAGCGGTCTGATCCGCTAGCGCGAGGGAGGTAGTAGCATGATGGCTCGATATTGGTCTGCGTGCATGGCAGGGTTGCTGGTCGCGTTTGCGGCCAACGCGGCTAGCGCTCAAACACAGGTAGTGCGCGTCGAAGAGGATTGGCAGTTGCACATCACACAACCCGATATGCAACTCGACGCGCCTCAGGTAACCACCACCATGGTTCCCTTTACAGCGCAGCCGGATCTGCTCTTACAAGTTGATTTAAACCATGGAACGCACCCGTCGTTCACCACGGGTGGGCTTCAGCTCCGCGCCTCGATCGAGGATGAATGTCTCGCTCAGGCGCGTGCATTTATCGACGAGCGGCTAAGCCATGATTCTGAAACGGTCGACTGGACACAGGTGGTGGCCGTGACCGAAGGAGGCTTTTCTTTTGGAATTATCAACGGCACTAGCCAGACCTGGGGAGCCTTCGGTGGAAGCTCAACGTTCATCAACGTAGCAGCTTCGACAGTTGGAGAGAGCCTATCCCTGGACGGCTATTCACCTCAGCATTCTCTGAGTAACTCTGGAGTAACCTACGCCGGCAATCGCATCGGTCACTTGCGGCTGAAAAAAGTTCGCGTGTATCTTTCGAACGGGCATGTAAGCGAGTTCAGCCTCTTTCGTGACGTTCTTTGACGAATCGACCCCTGTAACTTTAGCTGATTTCTCAAGGAATTATTCATATAATGTGCCATTCAATCAACACCTCAGAACTAAAACTTGTTTCCCGCCGAAGCCGCCTTCCGCGACGTCGAGGAGCCACGTTGGTTCTTTCCGTCATCCTCATGTTCGGACTGTTTAGCTTCGTGGCTTTCAGTATCGACCTAGGGTATCTGGCGCAGTCCCGGGCCGAAATACAACGCACGGCAGATGCGTCGGCCATGGCAGGTTGCTGGGAGCTATACGCGGGCATGGAACGTGGAAGTTCCATTGCAGATTCAACGCCGGCGGCGCGACAAGCCGCGGCTGACTTTTCCTTGCTGAATCCAGTGTGCCGTTCCGTACCAGTCTTGAATCTATCTGAGGTTAGCCAATATGTTCGCGTTGGCTACTTTAGCAGCCCTAGAAATAGCCTCCTGAGCAACGACAGTTCGCAACCCTACTTTGGTGTACAGACCTTAGTAAGCCGCACGGCGACGAAAAATGGCGAAATCCCATTTTTCTTCGGCAGGATTTTTGGAGATCAGGGCATTGCTATGCAAACATCCGCGACCGCAATCATGGCTCACAAGATCAGCGGTTTTTCATTACCCCCCAGCTCCACTGACAAGCTGCAGATACTTCCTTTTGCTCTCGATCTGCAAACTTGGCAAAGCCTGTTCTCAGGGACAGTTTCGGATCAGTATGCCTACGATGCCGCCTCTAAGAAGGTAAATGCGGGACGAGACGGTGTGGGGGAAGTCAATCTGTATCCACAAGGCACCGGATCGCCTGGCAACCGCGGCACGGTTGATATTGGCGGTGCCAACAATAGTACGAATGACATCGCACGCCAGATCGTACAGGGCATTTCTGCTCAAGACCTCGTCAAACTTGGCAAACCCCTGAACTTGGATCCAAATGCGGGATTGACGCTCAATGGAGATACCGGAATTAGCGCCGGAGTCAAGGATGAACTGGCGAGCATTATTGGGCAGAAGCGCATAATCCCTCTCTTTTCCTCGGTCTCGGGCAATGGAAACAATGCGAATTACACGATTGTGCGTTGGGTCAGCGTGCGCATCATGCACGTCAAGCTGACGGGCTCCATGTCCAGCAAACAGCTAATGGTTCAGCCCGTTCCAATGATCGCACCACACGCAATCACGGCAACTACCGGCGGGACTTCCAGCCAGTTCATCCTGTCGCCAGTCATGCTGGCGCGATAGTAGCTACCGAACTCCCAATCGTCTCGCAGGCACAAATAAGATGTATTCGCTTACCAACAAATTTAAGAGCAATCTGCGCCGCACAGGGCCTGCTAGGTCCCCGAGCAGCTCCAGCCAGCGACCGGCTCGAACAGGCGCGGCCGTGGTCGAGTTCGCCATGGTCGCTCCGCTCCTGTTCATGCTAACGCTGGGAATGATGGAAGTTAGCCGCATGGTGATGGTGAAACAGTTGCTAATCAACGCCAGTCGCGAAGGTGCGCGCTTGGCCGTGCTGCCCGGCAGTACGTCCGCCGAGGTTTTAGAGCGAGTGTCCACCGAGTTGAAAGCCTACGCAGTCAACGGCGTCAACATTCAGATCCACCCGACCCCGCTGGAAGCCGCAGTGGCCGGATCGCCAGTCACCGTTTCACTGGACGTAGCCGCCGCATCCGTCAGTTGGATCCCCAAACCGCTGTTCACTTTCAATCAGACGTTGAAGGCGTCGACCACCATGCGCAAAGAAAGCTCCTAAACGGGGCGATCGGTCATTAGCGAGGTACTACCCGTTTGGGGTTTTCGCTATCGAACATCGTGCGTGGAATTTAAATCGCACACGAATTTAACCGTATAGACGCCGCGCGATGAGCAGCACGATGACAATGGCAAGCCCACCAACGGCTAGCCACCACAACGACTGGGGAGCCTTTAAAAATTTTTTGACGTTGCTCATCTCATCTCCTTCATTTGATTGCGCGCAGTGTCTTGCAAACGTGGTTGCAACACTGCGAAATGCGGCTCAACCGAGCACCGATAATAGTGGAGGTGATACACAGGGCAGCCACAAAACCCCGAAGA
>JBEBXX010000139.1:0-6271 GCA_040391435.1 Aureliella helgolandensis
TGGCCACCGTCTGGCGACGGTAGCTACGCTCGCCAGAGCGTGGAATACATCAGTGACCACCGTCTGGTGACGGTAGCTACGCTCGCCAGAGCGTGGAATACATCAGTGGCCACCGTCTGGCGACGGTAGCTACGCTCGCCAGAGCGTGGAATACTTACATTGCTTCGGCCGCCTGGGTGAACTGCGCGATCTGCTCGCGCGAGACGGAAATCATGTCGGCCCGTTGCAGATGGTGGCTGGCGTACCACTGAGCGGTTTGTTCAATAGCCGTGTCTAGTGGCCACACCGGCTGCCAGCCGAGAAGCCGTTGTGCTTTTTCAATCGACACCGATAGCTGATGGGCCTCGCTTAGGGTGCTGTCCGCCGCCTGGACTAGCACGCCGGGTGTAGCTTGCGGCCAGTGCTCATAGAACGACTGGGCAACGCTGTGCACGGAATGCATGTGCGATTCGGCGGGACCGAAGTTAAAGCTTTCCAGCTCTTGACTGGGTCCCAGCTCTGGCACCAACGCGGCGGTCACCAGATAGCCATACAAGCAATCCAGCACATGCTGCCATGGCCGCGTGGCCATGGGATTGCGCATCTCCAGCGGCTGGCCCGTGAGGGCTGCGCGCAGGCAATCGGGAATCAGTCGATCGGCCGCGTAGTCACCGCCACCAATCACATTTCCGGCCCGGACAGATAGGACTCGCGACGCATAGGGTGATGAATCGAAGTACGAGCGGCGCCAAGCCTGTGCTACGAGTTCGGCCGCCGCCTTGCTGACCGAATAGGGATCATTGCCCCCCAAGGCATCGTTCTCGCGATACGAATACAGCCACTCGCGATTGTGGTAGCATTTATCACTGGTAACAAAAATCGTATGGCAGGTTTTGGGCAGCAGCCGGACGGCTTCCAGCACGCTAGCGCTGCCCATGATATTGGTTTGCAGCGTGCGCCACGGATCGGCATACGACTGTCGCACCAGGGCCTGGGCCGCCAAGTGGAACACCAAATCGGGCTGAACATCCTGAACGGCCTCCAGCACGGCTGGCAGATCGGTAATATCCAGGGCTGCATCGCCGCAGAAGACCTCGCGTTTGACGTGGCTGTAGATACCGTCGGCAGCGGTGGCAGGCAGTGAAACACCGTAAACGTCGGCACCCAGTTCGGACAGCCACAGGCTGAGCCAAGCGCCTTTGAAGCCGGTATGGCCCGTGACGACCACCCGCTTGCCCTCAAAGGAGCTAAAAACCCTGCGGGCCAATAGTCCATGCTCTGCGTTCATGTTGGCTCCCCACCCCTCTTCGCTCCGAGACGCTTTCGTCCCACTTGCACCCTCTTTACGACTCCTCACCTGAGGCATCGAGCCAAACTCGGTTGCGAGCCGATCTCAGCAGGCGGTTCAATACACTTTAGCACCTAAAGTCTTGCAACTTCAGTCTAGTCCACCTGCGTGGCGCTGACTTTCGAGCTGACCGTTCTTCCGCGGTTGGGACTTCAGCCGTAAAATGGCCGACTGTCGAGCGGAATAGCCGCTCTGACTACCCCTTGTAAGCTCGCAATTCTTCTAGGAACTCAGACTCATGGCAACTCAGGTGGCCCAGGGACAGGAACGCATTATTAACTTTTCGGCTGGTCCAGCAGTCTTGCCGGTACCTGTACTAGAGCAAGTTCGCGACGAAATGCTATGTCTGCCTGGGGCCGGCAGTTCGATCCTGGAGCTGTCTCACCGCTCGGACGATTTCATCGCTATTCAGCATCTGGCCGAAGAGCGTCTGCGCCGGTTGCTGGGAGTGGGCGAGGAACAGGCCATTCTGTTCCTGCAGGGGGGAGCACGGCTGCAGTTCTCGATGATCCCGATCAATCTGCTGCGCGGCCAGAGCCAAGCTGCACAGTATGTGCTGACCGGTTCGTGGGGCAAGTCGGCCATGGCTGAAGCCGAAAAGGAGGGGCCGGTCGAAGTTCTGTACGACGCCAAAGCGTCCAACTACGATCGTCTGCCAGCGGCTCAGGAATTGGTGGTCAAGCCCGACGCGGCCTACGTCCACATCACCAGCAACGAAACGATTCAAGGAGTTCAGTTCCCCGCCGATCTGGATAGCGGAGCGGCGCCGCTGGTGTGCGATTCGTCGAGCGATTTCATGTATCGTCCGTACGACATGAGTCGCTATGGAGTGATGTACGCTTGTGCGCAAAAAAATGCCGGGCCGGCTGGCGTAACGGTGGTGATCATCAAAAAAGAGTTGCTCGATCGCGCCGATGCCAATCTGCCTGGCTATCTGCGATATAAGAACCATGCTGAGGCGGATTCGATGTGGAATACGCCTCCTACGTTTGCGATCTACGTGCTGGGCCTAGTGGCTCAGTGGTTGGAAGAGACCGTCGGTGGCTTGGAGAAGATGCACGCGCTCAATCAGCGCAAAGCGAAGTTGCTGTACGATGTGCTGGATGAATTCCCCGAGTTCTACATCGGCCATGCGCGTCGGGCCGACCGCTCGCTGATGAATGTGACCTTCCGCTTTGCCGATGAAACCGCTGAAAAGCAGTTTTTGCAGGGAGCGACCGAGCAAAACATGTCCAACCTCAAGGGCCACCGCAGCGTGGGTGGAATTCGCGCCAGCATCTACAACGCGATGCCGATTGAAAGCGTGCAGACCCTGGCCGACTACATGACCGACTTTGCACAAAAACAAGCGTGAGCCGGGGAGCCTCCTTTCCACGCGCCACTAGTTCGTTCTTCACTTTATGAAAGCTCATTGATTCATGGCCAAGTTTCGCATCGGAGTACTCGACCCCATTGCCGCAGAAGGTATCGATCTACTCAAGTCCGATAGCAGCTTCGAATTCCAAGAGCGAATAGGTCTCAAGGGAGCGGACCTGCGACAGGCCCTAGTTGAATTCGATGGTGTTATCATCCGCAGCGGAGTGAAGATTACCGCCGAGTCGCTCGAGGGGAATAGGCGTCTGAAGGCCATCGTGCGGGCCGGTGTGGGCACGGACAATATCGACAAAGAGGCGGCCACACGACTGGGCATCGTAGTCATGAACACGCCGGCGGGGAACACGCTATCGACGGCCGAACACGCTTTCGCACTCATGTTGGCCTTGTCGCGCAGCATCGCTCCAGCCTACCAATCGCTGTGCAACGGCAAGTGGGACCGCAAAGAATACATGGGCACACAGCTAGCCGACAAGACGCTCGGCGTCGTCGGCCTGGGGCGCATCGGTCGGGAAGTGGCCGTCCGCGGGTTGGCGTTTGGCATGCGGGTCGTCGCCTACGATCCGTTTTTGACCGACGAGCAAGCCACCAAGCTGGGCATCGAGCGCGTTGAAACGGTGGCCGAAATGCTTCCCAAAGTCGATTACCTGACTGTGCACACTCCGCTGACCGCTGAGACCAAGCACTTGGTCGGCATGAAGGATCTGCCGAACCTCAAGCCGGGAATTCGCCTTATCAACTGCGCCCGAGGTGGAATCTATGACGAAGCGGCTCTGGTAGCGGGCCTCAAGTCGGGCCAAATCGGCGGAGTGGCGCTGGACGTGTTCGAGGAGGAGCCCTGTACCGACAGCCCACTGTTCGGCATGCCAGGGGTGGTCTGCACACCGCACTTGGGAGCCAGCACCGAAGAGGCGCAGACGCAGGTCGCCGTTGAGGGAATCCACCTGCTGTTGAACTTCTTCAACACGGGGGAGATTCGCCACGCGGTCAACGTCTCTGCGCTCGACCCCAAGACGCTCGACGCCCTGCGCAGCTATCTCAACGTAGCGCATCGCTTGGGCCTGCTGATCAGCCAGTGGCACAGCGAACCGGTGGCGAGCTGCCACTTGACCTATCGCGGCGAAGTCGCGGGCCGCGACACCAAGCTGCTGACCAATGCCTTCTGCGCCGGTTTGCTGGAAAGGCACTTGGAGGAGGATGTCAACATTATCAATGCGGAGATGCTCCTGCGCGAACGCGGCATAGAACTTAGCGAGAGCCGCAGCCAGGACATGGGCGCCTTCAGCTCTACCATCAGCGTGAAAGTTAGCGGCGGAGGCCAGACGGTGACCGCCGCCGGAACGGTGTTTGGCCATACGATGCCGCGACTGGTTATGCTGGATGATTATCGCTTGGAAGCCTACATGGATGGCAAGCTGTTGATCTTTACCCACCAAGACGTGCCGGGCATTATCGGCCGCGTGGGGACTGCTTTCGGTAAGCATCAAGTCAATATCGGACAGATGTCCGTGGGCCGCTCAGGCGATACACCCGGCGGATCGGCTATCGGAGTGCTCAACCTCGACAGCCAACCCACCCAGGCAGCCCTGGATGATATGCTGTCCATCGATGCCGTCGACCGCGTGCAGACGATCGACCTGCCGCCCGCTGGAAAACTGCCCGTCTGGCTGCAATAGGCAGCTCTGGCTGCAGTAGGCAGCTTTGACTGCAGTTGAGCAGTCTACAGACTTTTTTTAGGAATAACGGATTGGCTCGCGAATCGATTATGCCTCCAAGCGAACCGCCCTCGCAAAACCAGGGCGGTTCTTTTCCAGACGCATCGGGAGATGACAACGACAACGCGCTGCGCCCCAAGCGGATCGCGGATATGGTGGGGCAGAAAGATGTTATCGCCGTGCTCCGCATCGCCATGGATGCCGCCGGCAAGCGGGTGGAACCGCTGGGACATATCCTGTTCGACGGCCCACCGGGCTTGGGCAAGACGACGTTTGCCACCTGCATCCCGCGCGAGATGGGTGTCAGTGTGCAAATGGCCAGCGGCCCGTCGCTCAAGGCCCCCAAAGACATCATCCCCTATCTCACCAATTTAGAGGATCGCTCAGTTCTCTTCGTGGATGAGATCCACCGCATGCCCAAAGCCGTCGAGGAGTATTTATACACGGCAATGGAGGACTTTCGCATCGACATCGTGCTCGGCGAAGGGGTCAGTGCACGCACATTAAATTTGCAACTGAAACCTTTCACACTCATCGGAGCCACGACCCGGGCTGGGATGCTCAGCGGTCCTTTGCGCGACCGCTTCCAGATCCGCGAGCATCTGGGGTTTTACTCGTTGGAAGAGCTGACAGAGATCGTGCATCGCAATGCGCAAAAGTTGAACGTGACCATCCGTCCCGAGGCTGCCACCGAAATCGCTCGCCGCAGCCGCGGCACGCCGCGCATCGCTAACAACCGACTGCTGTGGATCCGCGATTTTGCCACTAGCAAATTCGATGGCAACGTCGATCTGTCGGTCGTCCATCAAGCCCTGGAGATGACCGGCATCGACCAGCGCGGACTCGACCGCCAAGATCGTCGCTACCTAGAAACACTCATCCGCGTTTTTGCCGGCGGCCCGGCTGGGATCGAAGCCATTGCGCACACGATGAACGTGTCTTCCGATACGCTGGTCGATGAAGTCGAACCATTCCTGCTGCGCAGCGAACTGCTGATTCGCTCGACGCGCGGTCGCTGTGCCACGCCCAAAGCTTTTGAGCATTTGAAGATGTCACCCCCGGTGAGCAAAGCGGATGAAACGCCGCTGTTCCCCGAGGGCTGATGTGCCCTACACACCCAGCCACTGAAACATTCTACCCAGCCAATCGCCGCGTCTATCGCGCACTCGCCGCGTCTACCCAGCCATGGGAGGTGTCTAGCTAACCACTGGAGCTCGGCGGCGGAAGCAAACTAGGCTCACTCCAACCAACACTAAGCCCACCGCGGCCGGCTCGGGGACGGCCACCGACACGCGTTCGCTGCTGCCTGTGGCAGCCATGGCCAAATTTATTTCGTCGATATAACTGGTCACAAGCGTATCGCCCGAGCCCCCGAGCTGGCCTAACGGCGTGGGATCGTATTGGAACCAGTGCAGGCCCACGAGCTCGGGGCCGTCTGGACCGATAACGAAAGCCGGGCCGCCTGAATCTCCGACGCTCACCCTGGCTTCATCCGCACCGAGACCAGTTGCCGAGGTATCGTAATCGTAGAACAGCACATCTCCCTGACCTACCAAATCAGGTGGCGAGGAAAAGCCGAGTGAAACGCTCGAAATTTCGTTACGGCCCAGCCGCGCGTTGAGTAAGGGTTGCGGGTTGTTGGCTTGTCCCCACACGAACAGGTCTTCGCCGACTAGATTTGCTGCAGGGTTGCGGATGGCATAAGTTGAAACGCCAACTGCGGCACCGCTGAGCTGGGTGAGTACCAAATCCGAATTGGCCATAACCCAACTGGAGCCGACGGATCTTTCCACAAAGTCACCAGCCGGGTCATTGCTGAGGTAAAAACGCATGTCCGATCCGCGGCTGGGTTGGT
>JBEBXX010000140.1:0-6246 GCA_040391435.1 Aureliella helgolandensis
TCTTTGTCATTTGATCTTTGTCATTTGATCTTTGTCATTTGATCTTTGTCATTTGATCTTTGTCATTTGGTCTTTGTCATTTGATCTTTGTCATTTGTCATTTGTCATTTGAGATTAGAGATCTTTAGATTTATCATTTGAGAACTGGAGCTATATCCACACTGGCTCCCCTCGCCCTGTACTCGGGGAGAGGGGGCGGGGGTGAGGGGGCGGGGTCGAGGCTGAGGGGCATGGCATGGCTTGCGTTACAAGCTTGCGGGATTCGCGAGCAGCGCGACGAACAGTGCGGCGGCAATTAGATCGGCGGTCGTGCCGGGGTTGCGGCGATGGCCATCGCCGCGCAGAAATAGATCGAGCTCGCCGACGCTCGACTGCTGTGATAGCCGTTTACCGCTCTGCCAACCGCCGTGCAGTATGCCCTGCGCGCGCTGCTGCACCTGCTCGGCTAGTGATCGGCCCGCTTTGCGCACGATCAAGCCATCGGGCTCGTAGGCCAGCCAGCGCAGTTGCAGACGACAGATCGCTTCTTGCGTTTCCTCCGCACGCTGCAGTTCTTGCACGAGCCAGGGTACGAGTCGCACAAAGACATCTTCAAAGCCGGTGACATATTGTCGAGCCACTGCATCGATGTCCGCCACCACCGCCATCGCTACGAGCAAGTCATCTGGGGGTGCGCCGCCTACATCGTGCTCGGCGCGAACGCCCAGTCCGTTGGGTTGGGCTGCGCATATCGCCTGGTAGACCTGCGCGCTGTCCTCGGGTGTGAGCTGCTGCAACACGCGGTGCACATCGCTCCTCCAATCGCCGGTAGAGAGCAGGCCGCTGTGCTGGTCGGTTGCGCCGCTTGCACGCTGCGCGTATGCCTTAGCCAGCGGCGCGAACAACAGCAGCGTACCCAGGTTGGTATTGCATCCCGCATGCGTTTGAGTCGCGCGCACACCGGCCAGTACCAAACTGCCCACAGACTGCGCAGCGGCTTGGGCGAATACTGGTCCAGTGGCAACGGCGCTGGCTAAAAAATGTGCGAAGTGCATATCGTTAAAACTAGCCGTGGGATGCACGTTGCCAATCTTCGCGGCGGAGGCCTCTAGCAGGCAAGCCATCTCAGCGGCAGTCCCCAGCGTCCACGGGCGATCGAATGGAAAGGGAAGCATGGCGCGGTTTATTAATAAAGAGTTATGCGTTGGCAAGTGTGCGTTCAATTGCCTGCGGGACCGATGTAGGCCTGCGCAATGACCACATTGTCAAACCATACACGGTTTGTCTCATGCTTCGTCCAGCGGTCGGTGACGTAGCTTTCCAGCGTCAAGGCGTTGGCCCACAGTTCATGAGATGTGCGCCAATTGATGCCGGTGAAATGGCCGATCAACTGGCCATCGATCCACCAGGCTTGTTCGCCGTCGGGTTGTCCCGGCGTGTTGTGTTTGAGCATAAATTCGGCGCAGATCCATTTTCCGGTTGGGATTGGTGGCTGGCCGGCTGCATCGAATCCATTGCCCCAGTATTTGCCATCGGGGCTGGCTTGCATCTCGTGCCAGTAGCTGTAGAAATGCCATTTTCCCGGCGCGGGATGCTTGCCCCAATCGCCCCATGGTTCCAGGGCCGTCGAGAATCGCTCGTCTCCCACAGGCTTGAGGCCAGCCCCGCCGAAGCCGCTCCAGGCATCGCTGCCGCGGATGGCTTTGTTCGCGCGCAGTGTGCAGAAGTGGTGCAGGTAGTCGATGCCATCATCAAAGCGGACATAAAAGCGGATGAACAGCGTGGGGCTGGATTCAAACCACGTGGTCAAACCTCCACCGGTATTTTTGCTCAGGCTCGCGGTGACTTGCAACGATTGTTGGCCGACGGGGGCGGGCCGATCGGTTTGGTGTGAGCTGGACAGGGAGACCAGTTCGAGCACACCGCCAGGATCGCGGACTTCCTGCCAATTTTTATAGTAGTCCTTGCGTTCAAAATTCTCGGCAAAGATAACCTCTGCGTGAGGACCGATTCCAGCATCCCCGACATACCGACTCGCCAAGCCGGCACCGCGAGGCAGCGAGCTGGAGTTCGCCACATTTGCCCACTGAGCTCTGGCCGAATGCAGCGGAGCGATGGCTGCCAGCACCAGAAGAATGCTGAGTTGTGTAGATTTCATCGGGCTTTATCCTTCCAACAGACGTGCATCCACAGTTGGTGTGGCTGGGGCTTGTGCTAGGCGGACCAACGCGGAACTGACGCGCATACTGCACTGCGCGGCGTGCGGGCGGCAAAGGATTTTAGGTAGGCTAATAGCCATCTATTTAACGCTCCACGCCCTGCAACGCGTCACGTAGCTGGGCGATAACTTCGTCAGCAGCTTCTTCCATTACATAATGACCGACGTCGGGCAGTCGCAGAGCTTGAGCTTGGGGAAAGATCTCCTCCAGGCGAGTTAGGCACTCGGGGCGGAAGCACCAGTCCTTCATGCCCCACACGATGCGCACCGGACGATCGGCGAAGATCGACAGCCCCTCTTCGATGTTTTCCAGTGTTCGCCAAGTGGCCTGACTCTTGCGGCGTGGGATGTCTTGCACGAAGCGGGCGATGGCTACGCGAGAATTCCAGTCGTGGTAAGGAGCCATGAGGCCGGCCGCCACGGCCGGTTCCAAGCGCGGCAAGCGGTGCAGTGCCATCTGAAGTGCGGCCCGGGCGAAGATGTTTAACCGACGCACGCTCCATTCGCCAACCCACGGCCAGCGACAAGCGGCGATGCGCCATGGGACATACGGCGGGGGAAATGCGGCCGTGTTGAGTATCACAAACTGCTCGATGCGCGAGGGGACCTTCAGCGCGGCTCCCAGCCCAATCGCACCACCCCAGTCGTGGACCAAGAGCGTCACGCGGCGCAGATCTAGCTGCTCGATCAATCGCGCTAAATTCCCGACGTGCTGCTCCAGCGTGTAGTTGTATTTCTGTGGTTTGTCGCTCAACCCGCAACCGATGTGATCCACGGCTACCACGCGGGCTTGATCGCTCAATTCGCTCAGCACGCGGCGATAGGTAAACGACCACGTGGGGTTGCCGTGCACGCACAAAATGGTCGGTCGCGGTGCGCTCTCCTCAGCCAATATCCCGGGAGAAGCATGCGCCCCCTGTTCGACGTAATGCATGCGCACCTTATCCGAGCTGGTCTCCGACTTGGGGATTTCCAGATATTTGGATTCGAACGGATAGAGGGCTTTCCAGTCAGGCATGCGCGGGGTTTTAATTGCGAGAATCGAGCGGAACAAGTCGATGGCCACGGAGCAAAGGAGTATACCCCGCATCGATTCAGATGTCGTCGGGCGTCAGGGCATTTGCGTAAAGCTCCCGACGGCTCGACCCGCTCGACCGGCTCGGCAGCTTGGACGGGGGGTGGCACAGCGATTGCACACGTTTTGCGCGGCTGGCTGGCTGCCAGGCTGGCACACCTCTACAACTGCCTCAGGAGCGATATACTGGCAGTTCCCGATGCTGGCAGTTCCGGCATTGCCGCAACCGTTACCACCTCCGTGAATTCTTGGGTACTATGGCGCAGGACTACTACGAGACATTGGGGCTGAGCAGATCTGCCTCAGCCGACGAGATTCAAAAAGCTTACCGCAAGTTGGCGCGCAAGTACCACCCAGACTTGAACCCTGACGATAAGGTCTCGCAACAGAAATTCAAAGAGGTGCAACAAGCCTACGATACGCTCAGCGAGCCCGAGAAGCGGAAGATGTACGATCAGTTCGGATCTGAATACGAGCGGGTCGGAGGCGCACCGTTTCGTGGCGGGACTGGCGGCCGAGGTGGATTCGAAGATATTTTTGGGGGCGGCGCAGGACCCGGTGGCTTTCAATTCGAAGGCGATTTGGGAGATCTATTTCGGCAGTTTACTGGCGGCGGCGCGGCAGGTGCCGGTGCCGGCCGAGGCGGACGCGGGCGGAGCCATTCGCCCGTTAAGGGACAGGACTTGGCGACCGAGACGACCATTCCCTTTAATACGGCCGTCATGGGGGGCGAGGCCTCTATCGCAATTCGCCGCAATGACAAGTCAGAGCTGCTGCACATTAAAATCCCGGCGGGAGTGGAGTCAGGCAGGAAGATGCGGCTGCGTGGCCAAGGCGATCCATCCGCCAGCGGCGGTCCGCCCGGCGACCTGATCGTGACGCTCAATGTCGCCAGCCATCCGTTTTTCAAGCGCAGCGGGAAAAATCTCGAGTTGCGCCTACCAATCACTATTGGCGAAGCCGTGCATGGGGCCACGATTGATCTGCCCACGCCCGGCGGAACGGTAGCCCTTAAGGTGCCGGCTGGCAGCAACAGCGGCCGCCGCATGCGTATCAAAGGGCAGGGGGTGCAGAGCCCCGATGGTGCCCACGGCGACCTATTTGTTGAGCTTCTGCTGCGCTTGCCCGATCCCTTGTCAGGCGGCACGCACGAGCTATCTCCAGAGACGCAGCAGGCGCTTGAGCATCTTGAGTCGCTCTACTCTGGGGCTGAGCGAGGAAAGATTGCGTGGTAGCCACCGATGACCGCTGCACAAACTCCTGGCCGTCAAAATCATCTAGCCGATCCGCCTGAACAGTCGCGCTGCGCAGATGCTGCGGCCGATGCGTCGGCGGCCCTAGCAGCCAATGCCCCTGCGACAACCACCGAGCTGCCGGCCACTTTTTCCGCCAACTCGCGTCTGAAGCGACAAGCCGACTTTGCGGCGGTGTTTAAACGCGGCAAGGTGGCCGCCGACGATGTGCTGGTCGTGCACGCTATGCGCGGCGAGTCATTCGGTGCCAAGCTGGGCTTGAGCATCTCCAAGAAAGTTGGCAATTCGCCACAGCGCAATCGCTGGAAGCGTCTGATTCGCGAAGCTTTCCGGCTCAACCAGCGCGACGTGCCGCAGCGTCTGTGGATCGTCGTGCGGCCGCGGCGGGGAGCTGTCCCCGAGTTTCATGCGGTTGAGAAATCGCTGCTGAACTTGCTGCGAAATTTGGATCGCAAGCTGTGACCAGCCCGCCCGCACGCTCTTATCCGGCCACGCGAGGCGCTGTGCGGCATGCGCTCGGAGGCCGCCATGAACCGATGGTTGCCGATGCGTGGCTTAGGGCTTAGATCCGTCAAAGTTTCTGCCGACCCGTCAGGGCGTCGGCAAGGATCTCGCGATTAGTGTGTTCGAGCACGCTGCCGCTGGTAATACCGCGCGCTAGACGCGTGACTTCGATCGGGTATTCGGCCAACTGGTTGGTGATATACAGCGCCGAGCCGTCCCCTTCGACCGTGGGATTGGTAGCCATGATGATCTCCGCAAAGTTGCCGCGGCGGACGCGCTCGATCAACCCATCGATCGTCAGTTGATCCGGGCCGATGCCTTCGAGCGGTGCCAAGCGTCCCAGCAGCACATGGTACAGCCCGCGGTAAACGCCCGCTTGCTCAAGCGCCATCAGATCGCGTGGTTGTTCGACGACGCACAACTTAGAGTTGTCGCGGCTGGGATCTCGGCAGATCGCGCACAGCGCGCCTTCGGCTAGGTTGTAGCACACGCTGCAGTAACTGACGTTCTCGCGCACCGCGCGAATGGCGTCGGCCAGAGCCAGGGCTTCACCCTTGCTGACGCGAAGTAGGTGGTAGGCCAAGCGTTCAGCCGACTTGCGACCCACTCCGGGCAGCCTACCGAGTTGCTCGATCAATTCATTGACCGAACCACTGTTGAGATTCATGCCTTAACTCCCGCGCATCTTTTTTTAAAGCCCAGTCAGTCAGCTCGTTTCGTCGCGTTACAGGCTCGCCAGTGCCTCCTCCAGGCCTGGCAATTCGATGCCAGCGGTTGCCTCGCGGACTTTATCAATGTGCATCTGCCGCACCTTGGTGAGCGCTTCGTTGAGCGCTTGCGGGATCAGTTCCTCCAGCAGTCGACTGTCATTTTGGGCAACCAGTTCGGGGGTCAGCGTCAGGCGTGTAACGACGCCCAAGCCGCTCACTTCGACCTGGACTTGGTCGTCCCCTGCGCTGCCGGTGGCTTGCGCATCGGCAAGGCTAGCCCGCATTTCTTTGACGCGCTCTCCCAGTGAACCAGCATGCCGCATCAACTGCGATAGACCGCTTAGAGTTTTAAACACGAAGGATTTTCCTTGGAAATTGACAGGTAAGTTGGGTTTGGGAACAGTGTGGCTCGACGCTCCGCGTCGGAAACAATGTGGCTCGACGCTCCGCGTCGGAAATAGTGTGGCTCGACGCTCCGCGTCGGAAATAGTGTGGCTCGACGCTCCA
>JBEBXX010000141.1:0-6233 GCA_040391435.1 Aureliella helgolandensis
GCAATTGCGGCCGGTATTGCAGTACTTGTCTGTGCGCGTTGGCAATCCGTCCGCCGCGCCCGGCGTATGATTCCACTACCGGTTGCCCGCCGCCGCTGATAAGGCGGGCCAACGTGGGTTTACGTGAGCCGGCCAGGCCTTATTGACCGCGGCTGTGGTGGACCAAGTGCGGCAGCTCGGGAATGAGTATCTTTTCTACTGCCAATCGTACCGCGGCTTGCGAGCCCGGCAGGCAGAAGATCAAGACGCCGTCGCGACGCCCCGCCAACGCGCGGCTGAGCATGCTGGCCGAGCCGATTTCTGCGTAGCTCAACATGCGAAATAGCTCGCCGAAACCCGGCAGTACGATATCCAGCAGCGGCGCGACCGCTTCCGGGGTGCGATCGCGGGGCGAAATGCCTGTGCCGCCGGTCGTTAACAGCACGTCGATCGCCTCGGCCACGGCAAGCTCGCAGACTTTGGCAGCTATCTGCAGTGATTCGTCCGGGACGATACTTCGGCTGACCAGTTCGTGACCAGCCGCCGTCAGCGATTGATTCAGCAGGTCGCCGCTATGATCGGTCTGCAGGGTGCGCGAGTCGCTGATCGTCATGACGGAAAACCGTAGGCGGCTTGAGGCGGCTTGGCGGTGGGCCTGGGTGCTGGTGCTCAATGGGTATATCCGCTGGGAAAAATGAAACGTTGCCTGAAAGCGACTAACGGGCCTGACTGGACTGGGGCTCACTCAAACGGCTACCAAATCTTACACTATGCGACATGAGCGAATCGATACCCATCCATGTTCCAGTCCAGGTCGAGTACTTTTCCGACCATTTCGTGCGTGGGCGGCCGCTGGGGCCATGGCGTCTGCAGGCTGTGGGCGAAACGGTTGACGAGGTGCTCAAGGCATTATCGAAATTGGTGACCAAGCGTCTGCCGGAGACTTTGCCGAGCGATCTGTTTGTCGGTGGCTTGCCCAGGGAGTGCCAGCGCTGGCGGTGCTCGGTCGAACTGCCGCCGCAGGGGCGCGAGGTGGCATGGGAGGTCCCGCTACAAGTGGAACTGGACTGCTTTCGTTGGCAGCTTGAGCATGGCCACTGCGTCGTGCGTGTACCGGCTGTGAACTGTACGCTCTTCGGCAAACCGGGAGAGCTGCCCGATGCCGAAGTCGCCAAGCAGGCCCGCATCGCTTTGTTGCGTCTAGCCGAGGGACGCGGTCTGCTGGCTCTTAGCCAACGCCTGGCCCGGCGCAGCTTCGATATGCGGCACGTGACCGTCGACCTACCCCTGGGCGGCCAGACCGAGCAGCAGGACCTCAAACGCGAGCAGCGAAAAAAGACCTCAGCGCTACGCTCGGCCGCCAGCGACCTGAGCAAAGCCGAGCTGGCTGAGATTCATGGGCTCGACGACAAGGCGGCAGAGCTGGCCGATCACTTCGTCGGAGACGCGCCGCAGAGCGTATTGCTCATCGGTCCCTCGGGCGTCGGCAAGACATCGCTGGTGCACCGCTTGGTGCAACTGGCCCCCAAGCTGGGAATCGGCCAGCGACGGTTCTGGGCGACCTCCGGGGCACGCATCGTGTCCGGTATGTCGGGCCTGGGAATGTGGCAACAGCGTTGTTCGAAATTGATTCGGCAAGCCCATGCCACGCAAGCCATCTTGCACCTCGGGTCGTTGTTCGAACTGCTGGAAGCCGGCAAGATCGATGGGCAACCCGGCGTAGCATCGATGGTCCGACAGTCCATCGCCCGTGGCAAGCTGCTGGCCATCGCCGAATGCACGCATGAGCAATTGGCCATTGTCGAGCGCGAGGACCCGATGCTGCTGCGGGCTTTCACCCGCTTTGAGTTCAAGGAACAAAGCCCGCAAAAGATTCGCGCCATCCTGCAGGCGGCGACGGGCCGCTTTGAACAAACGCAGCAGGTCAGCTTTACTGAACAAGCCATCGAGGAGTTGGTGCGACTGCACTCGCGCTTTGCTACCTACTCCGCCCTGCCCGCGACGGCTCTGCAATTGATGCGGACCATCGCCGATCGCGCGCCAGGTGGCACACTTGTCGAAGCCGACCGCGTGGCCCGCGCGTTTGCCCAGCAGAGCGGTCTGCCCGGATTTCTTGTCGATGACTCCATCAGCTTGGACCTGCAAGCGATCGCGGGGCAGTTGTCCGAGCAGGTGGTGGGGCAAGCCGAACCGATCGACTTGGTGGTCGATATGGTGGCCACGCTCAAGGCTCGTTTGGTCCGTCCCGGACGGCCTCTGGCTTCGATGATGTTCATCGGGCCCACGGGAGTCGGCAAAACCGAGATGGCTAAGGCCATCGCGCGCTTGCTGTACAGCGATGCCAGCCGAATGATTCGCATCGATATGAGCGAGTACGCGTCCCCTTGGTCGGCCGTCAAGTTGATCGGTAAGCCAAGCGACGGAGACGGCACGCTGACGTCTCCAATTCGCGAACAGCCATTCTCAGTGGTGTTGTTAGACGAGTTCGAAAAGGCCGATCCACACGTCTTTGACTTGCTGTTGCAAATGCTCGGCGAGGGCAGGTTGACCGATTCGCAAGGACGCTTGGCCGACTTCCGCAATGCGGTGGTGATCATGACCAGCAATTTGGGTGCGGCCACCTTTCGAGGCAGCGGCATGGGGTTTGGCGAGGGAGAATTCGCCAATTGGCGCGAGCACTTTGAACGCGAAGTACGCCGCTTTGTGCGCCCAGAATTTCTAGGCCGGCTGGATCGCATCGTCCCCTTCGGGCCGCTGTCCAAGCAGGTGGTCAAACAGATAGCCTACCGAGAGCTGGACAAGTTGCGTCATCGCGCGGGGCTTAAGTACAGCAACACCAGCTTGGTATTCGAGGATTCGGCCGTCGATCGGCTGTGCGAATTGGGCTATCAACCGCAGTACGGCGCGCGTCCCTTGCGGCGCGCGATCGAACACCATGTGAGCGTGCCTCTGGCCAACGCCCTGAGCAAGCTCCAAGCCGACGATAGGTGGTGCTTTAACGTAGTAGCTCAACACTCGCAGATCGTGGTTCAGGCAAGCAGGTTGGCGTCCAAAACCAAATCCGATCGACAGCTAGAGAGAGAAGTCATCGATGCCTGGCAGGAGCTCGGACGAATGGCTCGCACCGCCCGCGTCAGCGGCCCGGTCCGCGACTTAGAGAACGAGCTAGAGCGTACCCAGCGGCAAAACGAAAGCCTTCAGAAGCGACTGCTGCACGCGCAGGGGCCTAGCCGCGTCGCCGCTATGCGCTCTCAAATACAGCAGGGGCAGACGTTCATCGAGGTGTCTCGCAAGATCCGCGAGCTGCTGCTGAAAACGATCGAACGCATTTGCGCTGCGCAGTTGTCGCTGATGACGGCGTGGCATCAGGCCCATCCGGTCGACTGGCTGCAGTGGCAGGCTGCGGCGAAAAGCGAATTGACACTCTTGCGGCAAGCCATTCAGGACATCATCCGCCGACGCGTGTCGGGCCGCGATGTAATGTCACTGGTGTTCATCGGTCGCGGTGAGCTGCAGCTAGCCGCGATGCTCAAAGCCTATCGCATGCTGGCGCTGGAAAATCGATGGAAGTCCGCCGCGTTCATTCTTTACGAATACGACCCGCGGTACGACCAAGCCGAGCGTGTGGGTGGTAGACGCAGCGGTTCGCGTCACTCTGCCGAGCGTCTGCTGTTACAGTCGCCCAGTCTGCGATTGTGTGCGGCCTCCGGAGGCGCTTCCGAAGCGGATGAACCGTTGCTGGATGCCTATGCCTTAAGCAGCGGCCCGGCTCTCGAGGAACGCTCTGCCGCCAGCCAGGAGCAGCTCGCCTCGCGCTCCGAGCTGGGTTCTCCACTGGCTTCCCCACTGGGCTCTCCACTGGGTGCCGGCGCGAGCGACCGGCTAAGGGGCCACATGCCAGATGAACTGCCAGCCGAGGCGGGCGGCGTCATCGCGCGGGCCAACCCGTGTGGCTTGGCTATACAGATCCAGGGCATGGGCGTCGAGAGCTCCCTGGAGGGCGAAGCGGGCGTGGTGCACTTCTTCGACCAGACCGCCAACGGCCCCAAGCGCCGCCTGCGCATTCGCACCTTGGTGTTTCCCCAGCCCTTAGCAGAGGTCGCACTGCCCAGCGACTGGCGCGAGCCGGTGGCCGCGCATCATCCCGACCCACGCCGGATTGTCGATTGGAGCTTGCAGACGGTAACCAGCCATACGCACATTGCGTCCAGTTTTCCGCAGGGCAGAGTTGCCGAAGGACTGCTGGCCAACATGCAGCAGGAGCAGGAGCGAGAATTGTGGTTGGCTATCGGCTACGCGGCGATACCCGCCGCTGCCAGTTTGCAGTTTTCGGGCGATATGGACCTGCCGCTGTGAGCGTTGCCAGCAGGGCTTTAGGTGTTGTACTTGGACTGGCGAGATTTCTTGGTATCCGAACGCCGCTGCTTGGCATCCAAACGTCGCTGGCGGGAGCCTTTGGTGGGTTTGGTGGCGATGCGCCGCTTGGGTGGAGTTAACGCGCTCAGGACCAACGCGCGCAGCTTTTGTTGGCAGCTCTGGATATTCTGTGGCTGGTCGCGATGCTCTTGAGATTGGATCACGATGTGCCCGTCGCTGGTCACATAGCGCTTGGCCGCGCGACAGAATCGCTTCCAAGCGGCCGGAGGTAGTGGGGGCGGATCGGTGGGAATCCAACGCAACGTGGCTTTGCTATTGACCTTGTTGACGTTCTGCCCGCCGGGGCCACCGCTGCGCGCAAAGGACCAATCCAGTTGCTCCTTGGGAATCTCCAGTTGGTCATTGATGATTAAGTCCGGCATGGCTGCCTAGTGTCCCCAGTTGATTCCGCAGTCGTGTATGTCAACGAAAGTCTTGGCTGGCTTCGACGGCCATCTCGTCGCAGCGTTCATTCTCGGGATGACCGCTGTGCCCGCGCACGTGGTGGTAGCTCATTCGATGCAGCGAGACGAGTTGGTCGAGCTCCTGCCAGAGCTCGACGTTTTTAACGGGCTTCTGCTGGCGTCCCTCCATGCGGACCCATCCTTTTTTCTTCCAACCCGCCATCCATTCCTGCAGCCCTTGCAGCACATACTTGCTGTCGGAGTAGAGGGAGACGTGGCACTGTTTCTTGAGTGCCTTGAGCCCTTCGATGACCGCCTTGAGCTCCATTCGATTGTTGGTCGAGCCGCGCTCGCCCCCGGCACCGGTGAGTTCTTTGCGAGTCTTCTTGTCGCGCAGAATAAATGCCCAGCCGCCTGGTCCGGGATTGCCGCTGCACGCGCCATCGGTATAGAGCTCTACTTGCCGCATGGCCGTAGCCTGCGCGGCCGGTGCCTGGGCGCGGACAGCAGCTTCAGTGGGTTGCTCGGGCATCATACCCTCGAATGAGATGTTGAGTGGATCGTGTTAATGGAGTGGATCGTTCTAATTGAGGGATCGTATGCATAGTATAAGCGCTGGAGCGCATTTCGTATTTGCCAGCCCATCTCGTATTTGCCAGCTTAAGAATTACAGGCCATGCTCGAAGCGGTCCGGGCTGCTGCCGGACGAACGATCGACATCGACGTTGTCAATCGCGTCTTGCTCCAGCCGCACTGGCAGAAGCTAGTCGATCTCACAGATTTTTAAGCACCATGTATGAATCGCTACGTCCTCAAAGATTGGAGACTGATATGATTACCAAAGATTTACTTCGCGCGATCCGTAACGACTTGCCGATGAAGCCAACGACCGTGCGACTGGGCCGTCACGGCCCGATCGCCAAGCATAGTGATGGATGCTTCCGCTTTCAATGTCCCCGTTGTAGCGAACTTCGGGCGACGGTGAACCCTCGCAATAATCTTGCGCACTGCTTTAGCTGCGGAGAGAATTTCAACAACATCGTCCTGATGCTCATTCAGGGCCACGGCTTCGTACCAGCCGTGAAAATTCTCCGAAGCTGGCTAGAGGAGTACCGAGGTGACCTGCCGCGTAGCAGCCCTCCCGCTCAATCTGTCGCCCACTGACCGTCCACATAACATCACTGCCATTCAATGCGACTGCCCGTCTCTGCGCACTCTGTGTTAAAGAACCAAACGCAGAGCCGCAGAGGACCGCGGAGCGAGTCACTGCACCTGCAAATTGTGCCTCAACTGATTTGTCAAAACAGTCAGTGGGTCACAGCAGCTTGCTTAATGGAACAAGCCACTCATCAATGTGCAGCGTCCCCGTCGCCTGTCTGCTCCATCGCTACCTGTCACTGATCTGTAGCCCAGCGGGCGGCACATCCCTGCCGG
>JBEBXX010000142.1:0-6230 GCA_040391435.1 Aureliella helgolandensis
CGTCTGGTGCTTTACGCTTACTACGTGATACGGACGTGCCGGGGGAGCGATGTCGGACATCAACGTTTCCAGCGCATTGAGCGCCTCCAGATTTTCTGAATACAGGACTAGGTTGCCCTGTGGGTCCAACGCAATGCGAATGGGCGAGTCTGGGGCTGAATCGCCTGAGGGCCGGTCGACGTCGGGGTTTTCTGCAGGTTTGACGACCTCGGCAGCCATCGCCACAGCCGGAGCGGACAAGAGCGGAGAGGCCGACGCGGGACTTCGATTGGCCACTTGCGAAAGCTTACCGAGCGGTACGCGAGAGGTGATCTGCTGACTATCGGGAGGATTTGTACCGGGCTGCTCGTTGGAGTTGTCATCTTCAGCGGTAGGCGGCTTGCTGTGCGTCGGCTTAGATTCCTCCGGGTTAGCTTGGGCAGCGTCCGGCGTATCCTGCGCGGGCGATGGCTGGGATTCGAGCTGGCTCGCCGCTTTGTCAAAGGCTTCTTTGGCTGGCAGTTCAAGAGGTACGTCGGAAACCAGCGCCCACTGCTTTTGAATGCGTTCGAGATACTCGTATGTCTCCGGCAAGCGCGCGGCATCTATCGTGCGAAAGGGGCTGCGCGAGCCCCCTTCGGGCGGAATCTCGCCTAGCTTTACCAGCAGCTTATTGATCTCAAGCCGCTCCTGCGTGTTGGCACGAATGAGCAGTTGATTGTCATTGACGTTGGCCGTTACCCGAAATTTGTCGGTGCTATCCTCCTTATCGGAGTTGCTGGGCTGGCCGAAGGGATAGTACGAGTAGCGATTGGATTGTGGCTGCTCCGGTTCGTCTTCTCCGCCCATCATCATGTTGATGGTGCCCGCCACATCCTCGGCCAGGAGGCGTCGCAATTGGATCACGTCAAATTCACGCGCGCTGCCGTCCAGTCGCTCGACGACTTGCTCGATCAACAAATGGTCGGCCACTGAAGCAAACACGATGAGAGCTTTGTTTTTGCTGTCGACTTCAATGCGGGTTTTCGGTTCCAAGGCGTCCATGTTTTGCAGTGAGAGCGCGAGACGCTCGGGATCGAGCGACGCCAGGCGATAGGTCCTCATACGGCTCTGGAGCATATCCAGACTCATGGCGGAATCCCCCGGTACGTCGATGCGCTGCACAAAGGCGGCGATGATAGCCAGTTTGTCAGGCGGGGCGTGAGCAATCACGCTGTTCAGCCGCGAGTTAGCCACTAGGAAGGTCTCACTGCTGCTGGGGCTGGCTTGTTTGGGCTGCTTCTGCTGCTGCATCTGTTGTTGCATCTGCTGCATCTGCTGCTGCATCTGTTGTTGCATCTGCTGCATCTGGGCATTGGGATCGACAGGTGCGGAGGCTCCCTTTTTGAGTCCCAGGAAGAGCTCCAGTTGCTGCTTTGCATCCTCGGCGCGAATGTGCGTCAATTTAAATTCTCGAGCCAGCATGTTGATCGCTTCCGGGGACTGCTCGTCGTCGATAATGCGTTTGATCGCCAACAAGTTCGAAACGGAATCCACCGCTTCCAGTCGATTGGTAGCGGTCAAGCCGATGAGCTGACCGTTGCGGCTTTTCAGCGGTTGCAACTCTTCGACAATCTGGTCCACGATCAGCGTATCGAGTTTGAACGACGTTCGCACGAAGCGGTTACCGGGCAGGGCCGGCAGATCGGCGGCATCTACGATGGGAACCAAAGCTAGATTGATGTTCTCGGTTTTGACTACCTGCAGCATGCCGTCCTTCTCGAGCAGAGTGTAACCGCGCGCGAGCAAGTGGCCATTGAACAGATCGCGAGTTTCCTCGATACCGTACTTGCGCTGCGTGACGATGTTGACGTAATCGCCCGGCAGCTCCTGCCAGTCGAGTGACATGTGCGACACGCCGGCGAGCCATTTCAGCAGATCTGGCCAGGGCTGGTTGCGAAATTGAAAGGCGATGAGTCCGTTCGCGTCGGGAACTACCTCCAGCTCTTTGGGGTCGGGAGGGATAGGTGGCTGAGCGCCGCGCTTGACCGGAGCGACGTTCTCGGCGGCTTCCTTTTCGGCACCACTGTCTGGCTTGCCGTCGCTGCCCGGCCCTGGCTTTGCGTTTGCGCCAGCGGCCTCCGCTCCGGGAGCTGACTGGCCAGCGGGCTGAACGGCTTGCGGACGGCCGCGGCCCTCGGGCCTGGCCCCCTTGGCAGCCTGGGCCGCGTCCGCCGGCACAGCCTCTGCCTGGGCTACCGGGGTGTTTGAGACGGCCGCTTCTTGGCTCGTCGCCTGGCTCGCAATCGCGGCCACCCACGTTGAAACCGCCAGAAGGATCGAAATTCTAATTGTTTTCATCCATATATCTCTTGCTCAACGGCGACCCTGCGACTGAAAAGTCCTGCGTTACGCTGCAATCTTTCACGCTCAACTATACACTCATGAACGCCTAAAAGAAATGAATCCGTTGATTTGGGGGGCCTGGAGACGCAACTTCATTGTCGGCGGCTCACGTACCAGCGGCTCCCCTTAACCACAGCGAGTGCAACCCATGCAAGACTACCTGCTTCAACTGTCCGCATTTACGGTGCTGACTATTGCATTTATTGGCTTATCGCTCGGTGCGACCGAATCGAGATGCGAGGGCAATGAGCGGCAGATAACCTCCGACGCAAGTAACCACGTTCTAACCAACGCAAATGTTTGGTCCTGCGACGGCGAGTGGATCTATTACGATGTGCGCAGCGATTTGACCGGTTCGCTCTTTGACGGAAACCGCATTGAGCGCGTGCACGTTGGCTCGGGTGCAGTTGAGATGATCTATGAATCGCAACGGGCTGCCTGTGTAGGAGTCGTCACGACCTCACCCGTGGCGGACAGAATCGTCTTTATCCACGGTCCTGAAAATCCGACCGCCGACTGGAGCTACAACGCTTGGCATCGGCGAGGTGCAATTATCGATGGCAGCTCCGTCGACAAGCTGATCAATATGGATGCCCGCGATATCACGCCTCCCTTCACGGCAGGTGCCTTGCGCGGTGGAAGCCACGTGCATACCTTCTCGGGCGACGGACAATGGATTGCGTTCACCTATGAAGATCATGTGCTGGCCGAACTGGATGCACTCCACGCAATCCGGCAGCCGACCCATGAAAAAAATGTGCGGCAGATCGGTGTCAGCGTGCCGGCGAATTTTTTGCCAGGCCAGCGCGTAGCGGTCGATGCGGGCAATCCGCGCAATCATGATGGTCAGTATTTTTCGGTGGTGGTAAGCCGTACGCACGATAACCCACAGCTCGGCTCAGATCAGATATGCCGAGCGTGTGAGGACGCGTGGATCGGAACTGCGGGCTACGTGCGGGACGATGGTAAACGCCAGCGGCGAGCGATCGCTTTTCAGGGCGAAGTGATCAGTTCAAGCGGACAGCATGTGAACGAAGTTTTTGTGCTCGATCTTCCCGAAGACTTGACGCGCGCCGCTGATGGTCCACTCGAGGGCACCTCAACAACTCGCCCTCAACCGCCTGCTGGCGTGGTGCAACGTCGGTTGACATATACAACACAGCGGAAGCATCCCGGCGTCCAAGGACCACGACACTGGCTGCGCAGTTCGCCAGACGGCGCACGGATCGCTTTTCTAATGCGCGATGATGAGGGAGTTGTGCAGTTGTGGACAGTCAGCCCAGGCACTGGCCAGCTAGACCAACTGACCAAAAATCCGCACGACATCGCGTCGGCTTTTACGTGGAGTCCGGATGGCAAGTGGATAGCGCATGTTATGCATGGAAGCGTGTGCGTTAGCGATACGTCCAGCGGAGCGACGCAGCGCCTGACCAACGCTTATGCCGGCGCTCAGGCTCCGCGACCTGAAGCGTGTGTGTTCTCGCCGGATGGAAAGTATATTGCATACATGCGGCCGGCTGCAGCAAATGGGGAAAAGGTGCGCAGTCAAATTTTTGTGTGTGAGATGATTGCGCGATAGATTGGGGGAGGTTGGATGTGGGAAGGAGATTGGAGTGTTTTGAGTTTCTGATGGAGCGACGTGACTGATCGCGGAGCGATAAGCGACACTGCGGTTACTGATCGCGGAGCGATAAGCGACACTAGTAGTTACAGATTCACGAAGGCCTTGAGGGCGTCGAGAGATTGTAGCGTATCGGCCTGAGAGACATCGCGCCAGCCGTCGGCGCGGTGGCGAATGATGGCTAGCTTGAATTGCTCAAGGGCTTCGGCCATGTCGACAGGCAGGCTGGGCAAGCGCGCAAATGGCGACTCGCTTGGTTCAGCAGAAACGCCTTCGTCCTCCCAGGGTGGCACATCATCGTCGGCAGCGGCGGATGCCTGCGGGCTGGGCGAGCTGTCATCTTCGTCTCCGAAGTCGGGGCCATCGGGGCGTGGACCCTCGGCCACGCTGCGCGGTCCATCTTTGGCACCCGCTAGATCCTCCTGCTCGGCCAGCGGAGTGTAGTCTTCATCGGCCACCGCGCTGATCGATCCATCGGGGCTGATGTCCTGATCGTTGGGCTCCTGCTCCGGGATGCCCCCCATCGACTCCCAGCGCGTGCGTCGCATTTGGGAGACGCTCCAGCCGCTTTGCGCCACGCCCTCTAGCCACAATTCGGCGTCATCCCAGTCGAGTGCGGCTAGGAAATGGCTCCAGAATGCGCCCGCATAGCTGGTGTAACTGCTGCCGAATCTTTCGTAGACGCGGCGCAGACGTCCGACGTGTTGAGCGGAAACTCCACCCACACGGCGACTCCAGGCTTCGTCGCTGTAGGCCACCGCTGGCGATTCGGAGCCCATCAGCGCTTCGCGCCATTCGTGAATGATGCGCCCCTTCTCCCAGTTGGTTGTACTCACCAGCGTCGACCAGCGGCCAATGAACTCCGCCGACAGCTCCAGGCTCTTCGGGTCGTCGATGTCGATCGGGTCCACCCGTCGCCAAGCGATCGCATCGGGATCGCTGACCTCAGCTTGTGCGTGGCCCGCTTCGGTTTCAACGGAGTCGTCCTCGAGTGCACTGTCGAATTCAGTATAGTGCTCCGCTTCCGCCAAATCGGGTTCCAGCTCGCTATCCGGCTGAGTGTAGTGCACCGCTTCCATGGAGCGTGGATCTGGCGTGTTTTCCAGTTCAGTCGAGAGCACCGATTCAGTGGAGAGGGGATCCGGCGTGTTATCCAAGGGAGGACTCCGTGAGGTTGACATTGAAGAAGTACAGCGTGCGCAGCGAACGGCTGTTGGGCGTTGCTAGGCGGTCATGCACATGAGGTTAACCGCTGGGATGAGAAAGCACAGACTCAAAATCCAGCTAAGCTCAGAAAACGCTTGGCCTGCCCTCAGTCGGCTAAGCAACATGCGGTCTGGTCAAACTTTATGGCTCGAGCGCCGGTTGCTATATCGCTTCGTCGCGTGCGCAAAGCACTGCCACAGCGGCGGCCAGACTGTGGAACAAATGTCGATTGCTAGCGCTGTAGCGAACTTTGGCGAAGTGCTAAGGGGGCGTGGCGAGGTGGAAGGGAGTCGACGCGGGTAAGGACAAGAAGAGCTCCAGCATGCGTCCCCCGAAACTCTCGCGCAAGCTGCGCTCGCGCAGCCGCTGCTGGTTGTAGTCCGCGAGCCGGGCGAGAAGCTGGGTCGTGGGAGGATTGGCGCGCAGCGCAGCCTTGGGAAAACCGCTGCTGCCCAGCAACTGCTCAACATTCTCCGCTGCAGCTACTTGATCGACCGCGATGGATGTAGTGCGGAAGCGATCGACGGCCGATTCAAAACGCTGCTGGAAATCCACTGTGGCTGTGGACTCAGCCGCCGCTTTAGCGAGCTGCTGCTCCAGGGCGCGATAGCGTTGATCGAGGAGCGGCGTAGTCGCCCGCCAGGCGGCTGCCGAAGCGGCGCGCGCCGCATCCAAGCTATTGTAGGTCCATAGTGTAGCGCTCAGCCCAATACCGATGCCCAGCAAGGCCAAGACTACCCAAATCGTAACGCGTTTGCCAGAGACGCCGCCCGGTGGCGATTGCGGTGCAGTGGTCGAATTGTCGGTCATGGGCGATTCACCATCGATGGGCAATAGCTAGGCTCTGCGTCCCGCGATCCGCGACTTTGGGCCGTCAGGAATAGAGTTCCAAATGCTGATCTGAGCACGATAAGTGCTAGTGGCAGATACCACAAGTCGCGCTACCCTCAGGGGCCTGCAGGATTCGATTCTTTTGATTTGCGAGCTACTTGTGCTGCTCCGCTGGGCGTGTTAGTTTGAATCGCGATTGCTTACTCGT
>JBEBXX010000143.1:0-6184 GCA_040391435.1 Aureliella helgolandensis
GTCGAGCCAGCACGTGGGCTACCTCGTGGCTCATGACCACAGCTAACCCAGCCTCGTTCAGGCACACCGGTAAAATGCCATCGTAGACGACGATCTTGCCTCCCGGCAGGCAGTATGCATTTTGATCTGGGCTGGCGACTACGCGCGTTTCCCATTGGTAGTCGCTGCGGTCGCTGACGCTGGCGATACGCATGGCCACGCGATGGACCAGCTCGCTGTAGCGTGAATCGGTAGCGGCCCCTTGTTCCTTCTGCATGTCGGCAAAAGCCTGGGTTCCCATAGCGACTTCATTTTGCTCGGGGATGAGCATCAACTGCCTACGCCCGGTGACGGGGGCTGATTTACAACCCCAGCAGCCACCAAGGGCCAATCCCGCCAAGGGAGCCGTCTTTAGCCAAGTTCTACGTTTCACCCTCTGACTCCTATCCTCACAACGATCCCATAGGTTCGCCCGGATTGTGACGAAATCGGTGCTGGAGGGAAAGATCGATTCGCACCAATCCCGCTGCGTCGATGAGTTAAATACGAGCTTTCGTGGATTGTCTGTGGTAAACTCCCAGCATCGGCATGTGCTCTGACGAGGTCAGCGCAAGTTTGGATCAGCTTGGGCAGGTGCCGACCAAGTTTCCGCCGCTTTTTCTAATACGAGGCCGACTATGTCCAATATTCTTTTGGTCGAGGACAGCCCTACGCAGGCCATGCAAATGAAGCTGCTGCTGGAGTCAGCCGCTCATCAGGTCACCTGTTGCGACGACGGTATGCCCGCCATCGAGCACTTGCAAAATGGCGTCTATGAGTTGGTCGTTACCGATCTAGAACTGCCATTGATGAACGGATTGGAGTTGATCAAGCAGATGCAGTGCGACTTTCCGCAGATCCCGGCAGTGCTGGTTACCGGTCAGGGGTCGGAACGCTTAGCAGCCGAGGCCTTGCGCTCGGGGGCCACCGCCTACGTGCCCAAGTCGATGGTGGACGATATGCTGCTGGGCACGGTGGAGGACGTGCTGGGCGTGCTGCGCACCGATCGTAGCTACGCTGAACTGATCCGGTGCGTGGTGGAAAACCGCTTGGTCTTCGAGCTGCCCAACAAACTGTCCGTGCTGACGACGGCCATCGATTTGACAATGCAATTAGCCGCTGGCATGCACCTGCTCTCGGGCACGGATCGCTACCGCGTGTGGACTGCCTTGCAACACGCGGCCACCAATGCAGTCTACCGTGGCAACTTAGAACTGACGCGAGAGCAATGGCATCAGAGTTCGAGCGACGAGGAGCACGCTGTCGCCCCGCCGCCTATTGTTACCGAACGCCAGGAGTCGGCACCCTACAAGGATCGCAAGGTGCACTACGATGCGCGGTTGATGCCGGATTTAATCCGCATCGCGATCCGCGACGAGGGGCACGGTTTTGACACCAGCCGCTTTGCCAACGCGAGCAATCCTGAGGCGTTGAGTAACGACAGCGGCCGGGGCTTAGTATTGATGCGCAATTTCATGGATAAAGTCACCTTCAATGCCAAGGGCAACGAAGTCATCATGATCAAACAGTGCATCGTAAGTTAGGGAGTCGTATGCAATGCCGAACATGCTGATTGAGCAACTGGGAGCGCTCGACCAACTGCCGGCAGCGGCTTTCTTGGATCGGATCAGTGATTTCGCGCTGTTGGTCTCTGCCGACGGGCAAGCCATCGAGTATGTCAACTCGCACACTACCGATCTGTTGGGCTGGAGCCGTCGAGAGATAGAGCAGTTCTCTCCGTGCTGGCCCAACCTGCTCAGCCACGCGTCGGCGTTAGTCCTGAGAGAATTGCTGGTGGACGTGCGCCAGGGGCGGACCGCCGGCCGCAGCATCGCTGCGCTGCGACTGGATGCAAAGACCTCGGGAGGGCTGACGATCCCGCTGGATCTCCACAGTATCTTCCGCGGCACCGAGCACACTTTGTTGCTGGCTCGCAGCCCGCTAAGCCGCGATTCGGCCGAAGAAATACTGCGTCAAACCCAAGCTCGTTTTCGCTCAATCGTGGACAGTCTGTCGATTAATCTGGTGCTCAAAGACACCCAGTGCCGGCGGATCTACGCCAATCGCGCCTATTTGGAGCTGCGCCAACAAACTTTGGCTGAGCTTGTAGGCAAGACCGATGCGGACCTGTTGCCTGCGGATCTGGCTGCTGAGTATCAAGCCGACGATGAGCTGGTGTTGCAGACTGGTGAGGTGATTCACAAATTTGAAGAGAACGTCGATCCCAAGGGAATTCGGCGGTGGACGGAGACGGTCAAGGGGCCGCTGCGAGACGCCGATGGAAATATCACGGGCATTCAAGTTTTGTTTTGGGACGCCACCGACCGCAAAGCCACCGAGGCAGCTCTGGAACGCGAACGGCATCTGCTGCATACGCTGCTGGACTATATTCCCGACTCCATTTATTTCAAAGATCGACAGAGTCGCTTTGTGCGAATCAGCCGCGGAATGGCGCGGAAATTTAACCTGCCCGACCCCGAGGTGGCAATCGGTAAGACCGACGCGGACATCTTTACTGGCGAACATGCCGACCGCGCTCGGCAAGATGAATTGCACATCATGCGGACGGGGGAACCGATGATTGCTAACGTCGAGCGCGAGACGTGGCCCGATCGCAGCGATACCTGGTCCTCGACAACCAAACTGCCCTTGTATGATCCCAGCGGGCGAGTTGTCGGCACGTTCGGTATTTCGCGCGATGTCACGGCGATGATCGAAGTGGAGCAGCAACTGCGCGACGCGCGCGATCAGGCCGACCGAGCCAATGCGGCCAAGAGCGAGTTTCTGGCGAACATGAGCCACGAGATTCGCACTCCGATGAACGGCATCATCGGCATGACCGAACTGCTCAGCCACACGCCACTGAAAGATGACCAGCGATCGTTCGTCGATATGATCGAACAGTCTGCGCAATCTTTACTGCGAATCATCAACGACATACTCGACTTCTCCAAGATCGAAGCTGGCAAGCTGGATTTGGAACATCGCGCCTTTGACCTGCATCGTTGCGTCAGCCACGCTGCCAAGAGCTTGGCCGCGCGCGCTGGCCAAAAGCAGGTCGAACTGATTTTGAAGATCGAGCCCGATGTGCCTAGCCGACTGCTGGGAGACCCGGACCGCCTGCGTCAAGTTTTAGTCAACCTAGTTGGCAATGCCATCAAATTTACCAGCCACGGGGAAATTACAATCCGCGTGGCAGTCGTCCACGGTCCGCCTACACAGTCCGATTACACGCTCCACTTTTCCGTGCGTGACACGGGCCTCGGCATTCCGATCGGCAAGCAAGCGGCAATTTTTGAGGCGTTCTCACAAGCCGATGTGTCAACCACGCGACAATACGGCGGCACCGGCCTAGGTTTGTCGATCTCCTCACAGTTGGTCGACATGATGGGGGGCGAAATCTGGCTGGAGAGCGAAGTGGGGGTAGGCTCTACGTTTCACTTTACAGCCACGTTCTCACCCAACAAACAGCCCGAGGAGGCCGACCAGCAAACCAATGGTAGTCTGCGCGATTTTACCGTGTTGCTGGTCGATGAAAATACGACCAGTCGCGAGACGCTGCAGAGCGGACTCCGCCTGCGTGGCCTGCGCGTAATGACGGCTGCCTCGCCAGCCGACGCGCTGCACATGTACGAACAGTTTGCAGCTCACGACGCGCTGCGCTGCGCGCTGATTGTAGACCACAACCCGCCCACCACGGACGGTGCTGCATTAATTGCCGAGCTCGTTGCTAGCCGACCCGAGTTTCAACCCGGGGTAATCCTGCTGACATCGTTAGCGCGGCCCATCCCGGCCGACTTTTCGAGTCAGTATCGCGTGATTTCCATTATGCAAAAGCCTGCGTTGCAGTCGGAGATCTGCGCTGCGCTGCACCAGTGGCTGGCCAGTGATGGTGCGCCCGCCACTGCTCGCTCAGCCGTCGGTAGCTCCGCCGCCGGTAGCACAGCCGCCGGTAACGCGGACGATCCAGCGGCCTCTGCGGCCAGTGGTCGGGCGGGACTGCGGATCCTACTGGCCGAGGATGGCGTGGTCAATCGAGCCGTGTTCATCGGCTTACTGGAACGCGACGGGCAGCATGTTACTTCGGTCGAGGATGGTCGAGCGGCCATCGAGGCGTGGCGAGAATTTGATTTTGACGCCATTTTTATGGACGTGCAAATGCCGGACATGGATGGCCTGCAGGCCACGGAGCTGATTCGCAAGGAAGAGGCAATTAGTGGGGCGCACATCCCGATCATCGCCATCACCGCGGCAGCCATGGAGGGTGACCAAGCCCGCTGCCGAGCCGCGGGCATGGATGACTATCTCAGCAAACCGGTCGACCTGCAGCAGATGCAGCGCATCATCGCCCGCTTGCGAGCTGGCCGCGCGGAGTCTGCTCAAGCCGGCGACCTGCCAGGTGACCAGCCAGTCACCCGGCCAGCGGGCAGTGCCTGTCGATCCGATGCGCCGCACAGTGGCTTGCAGCCAGGTGCGCTCAGCGCCGAGGAATCGGGGTTGGATCTGGACCTGGATTCCGAGTTGGAGTTCGACGCAGAGCTGCATGTGTTAGAGCGAGCGCCGAAGAAATCATCTACTGCGCTGAAGATAAACTTCGCAGCGCCACTTTCGAAACTCAACTACACCTGTGAGCAGCAGTATGAATTGATTAGCACCCTGCGCCGCGAGACCATTCAGCGGCTCGAGGAGTTGACTCGGGCTATCGACGGCAATGACGCTAAGCTGTTCATTCGGGCCGCCCATTCGCTGCGCAGTGCGGCGGCATTATTTGAGGCCGACACGGTGGCGAGCATCGCGGGCAAAGTCGAAGAGTTTGCGCGGTGCGGCGACATCGCCACCGCCACGCAACAATTTGATTCGCTGCGCAGCGTCACCACGCAGATGCTCGAGCAGATCGACGACTGGCTCAGCAGCCATGACGCCGCCCCCTAGCGGCTCAGTGCGGCTCAGTCAGTGCGGCTCGCCGCCCCGCGTCGTACGCTTAAGAATACCGACGCGGAGCGTCGGGCCACTTTCATCCAGCGCCCAGCTTAATCGCTACAGCCGCCACACTCTCCGTGAACTGCGCACGACTTACGCCGAGGGAGCTGGCAACGATTTGACCGGCCTTAAGCGTGGTTTACGTTTTCTTGTCGAAATCGTAGCCACCTGCCGATTCGGAATCTGATTCTGCAGCTCCATCAGAAGCCTGTCAAAGACGATCTATGCGCCAATTCAATTATTCCCATGCCAATGATCTGCCGGCCATGTCATCCGAGCTGAAAGAAATTCGGCTGCCATACCGCGACGGCGCGCGGCCAGCCTTGGGCCCGCGAGATACTCTGGCACGCGCCGAACAGCAGGTCGATCAACTAATCGACATGTTAGCTGCCGAACAGGCGCTGGAGCTTTGGGGCGGAGCGGTAGCTACAGCGCAAGTCGTTGCGCAGCCTATTGCTGCGCCTGTGGCAGAGCGCGGCGAGCTGGTTGCTGAGCGCCTCGTGCCGCGCCGCAGAACCGCAGAGTTTCCACTCCCGACCATCGAACCGGCAGAGGCACCGCGCGGGGCAACAGCGCCGACGCTGCATAGCGGCGGGCTGGGAGTCGGCGCGCCCACTTCCCCCGCTGCACAAGCCATCGAGTTGAGCATTGTCATGCCCTGCTTAGACGAAGCGGACACCGTTGGCAATTGCGTACTCAAAGCACTCTACGCTATCGAGAAAATGGGAATCGCCGGCGAAGTCATCGTAGCCGACAATGGTAGTCGCGACGACTCCGTGGAGATCGCCGAATCTTTGGGAGCCCGCGTGGTGCATGTCGATCAACCCGGCTACGGAGCGGCCTTGATGGGCGGTATTGAAGCGGCCCGCGGTCGGTTCGTGCTCATGGGAGATGCCGACGATAGCTACGATTTCACCCAAGCGCATCGCTTCTACCGCAAGCTGTGCGACGGGGCCGAGTTGGTGCAGGGATGCCGCTTGCCTGCGGGCGGTGGACGCGTCATGCCGGGCGCCATGCCCTGGCTGCACCAATACGGCAATCCGGGTTTGACTTGGCTGGTGCAGAAGATGTTCAAGGCTCCAATCCATGATGTCTACTGCGGCATGCGCGGCTTTACCAAAGAGCTCTACAGTCGCTTGGACCAGCGCTGCACCGGCATGGAATTCGCCGCTGAAATGATTATTAA
>JBEBXX010000144.1:0-6179 GCA_040391435.1 Aureliella helgolandensis
TTCGGACAGCGTCAAAAATCGCCTTACCTTGGTGGGCTAAGCATTGTGGAAACTTTTACGCATGCAGTTGAAGTCGACTGATCAACGGGGTTGGTAGAATGACGACCAGCCCCCCGCAGTTCCGGCGGTTTGCGCTCACTGACGCTAAATGAAGGTGAGTGTCCATTGAAATGCCTGGAAAAGGAGGAGTCTCGAAAAATCAGCCGTACACCACCTCGCCAAAGTTCGCTGCGGCGAATCTCACTCGCGGCAAAATGACTAGCGGCAGAATAACTTCTACGGACCAGCTTAAGAAACCTGGCAGCGGCACGAACGTGCACGCGTTCAACTATCTTTCAGAGTTGACCGGGCGGCGGAAAAGCCTTACTCTAACGAGCTGTAAATTAGGTGTTCCGCGGTAGTGGCGCATGAGCACATAGACGGACCAAGCCTGCTGTGGCAAGCCGCACGCAGCTCTCCAGAGCTAATCCGGGCTGCCTCCCTGTGGCTTAATTGGTCGTGCAGCTCACTGCGCAAGGCACCGCGCGACCTACGGCACGATGTTACCGGCCTAAAATTTGCTAGCTGGATCGCTCGAACGGCCAGCGGACTGTCAGTTTGACATCCACGTTTGAAAACTCATTGGTTCGGGACTTTTTTCGGCCCGGCCACCCCTCCGATATTGAAGCAATAAGTGCGGTCATGGAATTATTGGAACGCGTTTGGGAAAGCACCGGCCTCGTGGTCTCCAGTGTGCTACAAGGAGTCGAGCGTGGCGTGACTGGGCTATTTGGCTCGTCCAATGCGCGGCAAGTCAAACGATTTGAATCGATCGTACAGCGAATTAATGGGTTGGAGGAGAACTACTCTCAACTCACCGAAGAGCAGTTGCGTGCCAAGACCGAGGAGTTCAAGCAGCGCCTGCGCGATGGCCAGACGCTCGATGACATTCTTGTAGAGGCCTTCGCCGTCTGCCGCGAAGGTGGCAAGCGGTTTCTGCAGATGCGGCATTATGACGTGCAAATGATCGGCGGTATCGTGCTGCACAACGGTATGATCGCCGAAATGGTTACCGGCGAAGGCAAGACTCTCGTAGCTACCTTGCCGACTTATCTTAACGCGCTGGCCGGACGCGGCTGCCATGTGGTGACTGTCAACGATTACCTCGCGCGACGCGATATGGAGTGGATGGCACCTCTATATATGGGGCTGGGCCTTAGCGTCGCTAGCATCCAAAGCGGGCTCGACAACGACGAGCGGCAGTCGGCTTATGCCAAAGACATTACCTACGCGACCAATAACGAATTGGGATTCGACTACCTGCGCGACAATATGCGTCTAGCGGCGCGCAACGACAATCGCTTCCCCAAACATCTGCAACAGGTCCAAGGGCCGCTGGCGTATGCGATCGTGGACGAAGTCGATAATATCCTGATTGACGAAGCCCGTACGCCGCTGATCATTTCTGGTCCCGCTCACCGCGACATCGCCAAATACGCTGACGCGGACAGTGTGGCCAGACAATTAAAGCGCGACACGCATTTTACCGTCAACGAAAAAGATCATACCGTCAACCTGACTGATGACGGGGTGCGGGCGGCAGAAAAGCTAGCTGGTGTCGAGAGCTTTTACACTGCTGGGAACATGGAATGGCCCCACATGATCGACAACGCTCTCAAGGCGCACTTCCTCTACAAGTGCGATGTGAACTACGTCGTCAAAGACAACAGTATCGTCATCGTTGACGATTTCACCGGGCGGTTGATGGAAGGACGCCAATGGTCCGACGGATTGCATCAAGCGGTCGAAGCCAAAGAGGGTGTCAAGATCAAGGAAGAGACCCAGACTCTAGCCACGATCACTCTGCAGAATTTCTTCAAACTGTACGACAAGCTGGCTGGTATGACCGGGACAGCCATGACGGAAGCCAGCGAGTTTCTGAAAATCTATAACTTGGACGTGGTGGCCATCCCGACCAACCGCGAGATGAAGCGCATCGAGTACGCCGATACGATCTATCTGACAGAGAAAGAAAAGTTCGCCGCCGTAGCCGAGGACGTCGAGCGTACCGGCCAGTGCGACGTGCTGGAGCTGAGCGATGGCAGCGAAGTGGCCGGGGAAGTTATTAAAGAGAATGACCAACAGCTCACGATTAAACTACTGCAATCGCGCGAAGAGAAAACCATTCCACGCAGCGAGATCAAGGAATTCCATCGGCGTGGACGCCCCGTGCTGATTGGCACCGTGTCGATTGAAAAGAGCGAGCAGCTCTCGCGGGAACTGGAACTGCGCGGCATTGAGCATCAAGTGCTAAACGCCAAGCACCACGGTCGGGAAGCGCAGATTATCGCTCAAGCTGGCCGCAAAGGCGCTGTCACGATCGCTACCAATATGGCTGGTCGCGGTACGGACATCATCCTGGGTGGTAACCCAGAAACGATGGCCTGGGCTCAACTGCAAGACAAATACGCCACGCGTTTGGATGTGCCGCGCGAGGAATGGGACGCTCTAATCGCAGAGATTGAACAGCGTGAACAGATGAAGGCGGCCGGTGCTGCCATCCGCGCGATCGGCGGACTGTACGTGATCGGCACAGAGCGGCACGAATCGCGCCGAATCGATCTTCAACTGCGCGGTCGCTGCGGTCGCCAAGGGGATCCGGGAAGCAGTCGCTTCTATCTGTCGCTGGAAGATGATCTGATGCGAATTTTTGCCGGCGATTGGGTTCGCGGCATGATGGGAAAACTCGGTATGGGCGAGGGGGAAGCCATCGAGAACACCTTCGTCAGCCGACGCATTACCGCCGCACAAAAGAAAGTCGAAGAGCGCAACTTCGAGATCCGAAAAAACCTGCTCGAATACGACGAGGTGATGGACCAACAGCGCAAGCGAGTCTATGCCTATCGCCAAGAGATTCTCGACGGTGTCGGCTGTCGTCACCTTGTGCTACAGCAGATCTCGCAGCAGATTGAACACTACGTCAACATGTACACCGATCCAATCTTCGGGGCTGAAGCATACACGAAGTGGGTCAGCAAGAAACTGTCCTGCGAATTGGAGCCACGCGATTTCCGCAATCTGGATCCGGGCACAGCGTCGGCCTATGCGATCGACGCTGCCGAGCGCTCCGCCGAGACGCAGATTCTGGACGCCATCGAAGAGAACCTGCCCAAAGAGGAAGACGAGGCGGATTGGAACTGGGGCGCGCTCGCCAAGTGGGTCAACACGCGCTACGGTACAAACTACAGCGTCTCCGATTTGAAGAAAATCCCCCGCGATCAAATCGATGAAAAGCTGATTGAGCGCGTCTTCGAACGCTTGGCCGCGATCGATTTAAGCGAAGGTGCACCGATGCTCGACGGTGACTATGGCCTACGCATGATGGTCGGCTGGATGAAAAACAAATTTGATATCCACCTGGATGTGGAAGATCTGCGCGCCCGCGAAGCAGAAGACGTTCGCAGTGAACTGCTGAAGATCGCCGAACAGGCCTATCGTCGCAAGGAATCCGAATACCCGGTGCTGGCGGGCATTACGCGCTTCGGTCGCGCCGCCGGCAATAATCAATATCAACTGGACAAAGATTCCTTGGTGGCTTGGGCCAAGTCGCGGTTTAACGCCGACATCTCCGAGGAGGACATGACTACAGAATTGCTCGGCGACGTGCGCAGCCGATTGGTCGAACGCAGCGAGGCGCATTACCTGGCCGGTGAAAAGATGGCGGCTGAAGCGCAGGCTAAAGTCAAAGAGTTGTTCGGGGACGCCGAACCCAACACATCGGCCAAGTACGTAGCGGGCAACAACGGGGCACTCCGCTCGCTGAGCCAGTGGTTGAATGAAAACCTGCAGTATGAACTGCCCACTGAGAGACTGGGCGAGTTGGATGAAAGCCAAGTGCAACGCGAGGTCGAGCAGGCTGTCGCGGATCGCTTCCATCCGGAGATCCGGCGTATGGAGCGGCAGGTGTTGCTGAGCATCGTGGATAGCGCATGGAAAGATCACTTGTTAGCAATGGATCACCTGCGCAGTGCAATTAGCCTCAAGAGCTATGCTCAAATGGACCCCAAGGTCGAGTACAAACGCGAAGGTATGCGGATGTACGGCGACATGTGGTTTGCTATCGGCGAACGCATGACCGATTTGATCTTTCGCATGGAGGCTCTCGACGAAGGTTTCATCGCTAGCACGTGGACGGAAACCAACGCGCATCACGCGCCTCCGCCTCCTATGGTTGGCGACAGCCAACAAGAGGCGGACCTCCAAGCTGCCGACCAAGCCGGAGAGGCTCCAGCTAAGCCCGAGCCGATTCGCAACACCGGGCAACGCGTCGGTCGCAACGACCCCTGTCCGTGCGGTAGCGGTAAGAAGTACAAGGCGTGCCACGGACGCAGCTAGTCAACGGGCCCATACGATTGGCGTTTGAGCCTGCTGCTTATGGGACGCGCGCAAGGAACGAGCGAGGAGGGCTCAATGGCACGACGCGTGACCGGCTGGGCTCGCAATGCAATCTATCTCAGCGCGCTCGGGCTGGCTCTGCCATGGTTGTGCTGGCGACGGTTTAAGACCAATCGCTACCAAACCGGCTTGAAGCACAAGCTGTTCGGGCTGTCCGCATCCTCGGCCACGCTGGCTAAGGCGAGCACGCTTGACGCGCAGCGAGATTCTGCAGCGGTCGATCAGCTAACGATTTGGCTGCACGGCGTCAGCGTCGGCGAAGTACAACTGCTCAAGCCCCTGGTCGAAGCCTGGCAGACTCGACATCCCGCGTGGCGGTTTGCTGTTTCGTGCACGACCGAAAGCGGTATGCAGGTAGCCCGCGGTGCCTTTGGCGACGACGTGCTCCTGTTTTACTATCCACTCGATTTCACTTGGGCCGTGTCGCGGACGCTCGATACTCTGCGGCCAGACATGCTGGTCCTGGGCGAGCTAGAACTGTGGCCAAATGCGATCGACGCATGTCGACATCGCAATATTCCCGTCGCGGTGGTCAACGGCCGACTCAGCGAGCGGAGCTTTAAGCGCTACCGACAATTCGCTTGGCTGACGCGGCCCATGTTTGGCAGGCTGAGCTTGATAGCCGCTCAGAGCGAATCCTACGCACAGCGCTTTCGCCTAAGTGGTGCGGCCACGACGACGTTCGTTACCGGGTCGATCAAGTTCGATAATGTCTCATTCGATCGCCGTGTGCCCGAAGTAACACACCTGCGCCACTGGGCTGGACTGCAATCCGAACATCGCGTGTGGGTCATGGGGAGCACTCAGGCAGGTGAAGAAATCCCGGCGGTGCAGGCTTGGCAGCAGTTAAAAATCCAGTTTCCACTACTCAAGCTGATCATCGTGCCGCGGCATCCAGACCGGTTCCAGGCGGTAGCCGAAGAGATCCAGCGAACGGGCGTACGCATGCAGCGTCGGAGCACGGGGCAGGAGCCCCAGTCAGCGGATGATTGGGACGTGTTGCTAGTTGACAGCCTAGGGGAACTCAAGTGGTGGTGGGGCTTGGCAGAGATCGCCATCGTCGGCGGTAGCTTTGGCGCACGCGGTGGTCAAAATATGCTCGAACCGGCTGCCTATGGCGCAAACGTTGCGTTCGGACCCAATACGTCCAACTTTCGCGATATCGTCGAACTGCTTTTGGCCGGTGATGGTGCCGTGCGCTTGCCGAGCCTGGACGCAATGAGCGATTGGCTGCGCCAGGAGTTGCTCGACCCCCGGCCCGGCCAACAGCGCGGGAGCCGCGCTCGAGCGATTATTGCTCGCAGTACCGGAGCGCTTGATCGCACCCTGGATGCACTCGATGAACTGCTTCATAGCTAAAGTGTGGCCCGACGCTCCGCGTCGGTTTTCCCCTCACACGTTACGAAGCAACACTGCCAGTTGCGCCGCCCCCCGGCAGTAGCAGTAGCAGTAGCAGTAGCAGTAGCAGTAGCAGTAGCATTTTTAAATGCTGGAACGACGCGGAGCGTCGTGCCACACTGGTGCTCCGCGTGGGTAATTCTGCCAGAAGTTGTGAAGCTACCGTCCAAATTGCGCCGCGACAGCAGGAGCATTTTAAAAGTTTAGAACGAAGCGGAGCGTCGTGCCACACTTTAAAGCTTGAATAACGACGCGGAGCGTCGTGCTACATTAGACTTTGTGTGAACGACGCGGAGCGTCGTGCCACACTCTCACTTCTGTTCAATGCAATAAAGATGGCCGGACGT
>JBEBXX010000145.1:0-6159 GCA_040391435.1 Aureliella helgolandensis
TGGCGTTAGCCACGGTTGATTGATAAAACAGGAAACTTATGCGTGGGTGCTTAAAGTAGTAGACGCAAACCAGGGAGCTCTTCCCAGGTTTCAGTCCAACACGCTAGCAGCGTATGCCACGATGGATCGGCATTGCTTGTAATAGTTCGGCAGCATTTCAGGGGGGGCCGCTCTTATCGCCAAAAGCCCTGCGGCCGCTACCGAGTCTACGCCCGCGAGCCGCTACCAGTCGAGCACTCGCAGCTTGAGCCAAACTGCGCGGATTCCGGCCAGATGTTCCAGCCCGACTGCAAAGCTTTAAGGATTCGTTTCAACCTACTGCAGTCGACGCCCCGCGAGTGCCGACGAATAGATTGCCGGGACGTCGGGACGATCACTTGTTCAACAGCGCTCTACGCGGCACGACGAGCCAACAGCTTCGCAATCCACCACTCTCGTAACGCGAATTACATAACGACATGCGACGAATCGTTCTGTGCGCTGCTCTGACCAGACAATCTTTGGAGAGCAATGCGATAGGGGTGGGCTGCCATTGGCTTTGCCCTGCTCTAGCACTCATGATGCTGGCCGCCACGCTTCGCGCCCAGGAACCCAGCGCATCTGACTCACCAGTAAGCTCACCGGTGGCAGCCGCACCCAGTGGCGTGGTGATTCGCTTGCAACTGGCCCCTTCTGCTCCCGAGACTGTACCCGAGGCTGTGACTGAGGCTGCGCCCCAGTCCAAACCCGCCGCAGACTCCAAGGCTCAAGATTCCAAAGCTCAAGATTCCAAGCCCGCGTCTGAGCTCGATCCACAGCCGGCGGTGGAAGATGCGAAGACGACTGCTATGAATGTCCAATTCCGACGGCAGGCCGGGCGCTCGGCACCGCATAGTCGCTCGGCACAGTTGCCAGTTGCAGGTACCGTGGGCAAGCCCGCAGTGCAATCCGCTCCAACGTCCATAACGAAGCCTGCTCAAAACTCTGCCGAACAATCGCTCAATCTAGCTCCCATGGGCAGTGCCGCTGAGTCTCGCGAGATTCCCGTCGTGAAACCTTTGAAAGCGCTCGCCAAGCCACAAGGCTCGATGTTAGATTCACCACGCGAACTCGCTAGTCGCGCCGATGAATCGCCAGATAAATTCCAGTCGCTCGAATCGTCCACCGATTTAGACCCCTCGCAGTGGAAGCTGTCGCTTGACGCGCCCGAGGCGGTGGCACCTAACGCGGCGTCGTCGAAATCCGAGACCCATGTAAGCCCCGAAGCTATCGCTAGCCCGGACACGGCTGCCCGCCTTAAGGTTGCTGTTAACTCCGAGGCCGATACTAGTACCTCGCCATCAGGCACCGGACGTACACAGATATCGGATCTCTCAAACGAGCGTCCGCTGGACAGCCTCGCCGAAGGGGTCGAAGCCCAGCTTGGTCCGGATGATGTTCCGCTGATGCATGAGCCGCATCCGTTTGATGCACCCGCCGGAGAATCGATCGCTCCGATCATCAAGCGCTCCACGCTAGACCAAGAGCCGTTCACAGCGCGTGAACTCGAGATCGAGGCTGGCATCGCTCGTTGTCTAAGCTATTACATGGCAAATCCTGAGAACACCGTGCGGCGCGGACCGTGGGCTTTGATGCACGCCACGCTGCCGTTCGGTGTTGAAGGTGAAGTGATTGCTGGCAATCGACGAGTCAACACTATCGGCTGGCTCAGTTTCAATGGCACCAGCGGTAAGCAGCACATGTTTCAGCCCACGCGCACGGGATTTCGACCCAACGTAGGGCCGGGAGTGCAAGGCCACGAGGGGCAGTTCCTGGCCATCCTGGCGCAAGCAAAAGTTCGCGGCGATTTCCCACTTCAGATCAATGGCCGCAACTATACCGTGATGGATTTGGCGCGATATGAAATGGCGACCTGCCGCGAAAAGTCTGAGCTCACCTTTAAACTCATCGGTCTGTCGCGCTACTTAGAGCCCGATGCGCAGTGGCGCGATAACCGCGGTCGACCTTGGTCGCTGGAAAAAATACTAGTCGAAGAGATGGCACAGCCGATCAACGGGGCTGCCTGCGGAGGGGTGCACCGCTTAATGGGACTCAGCTACGCAATCGTTGAACGCCAGGCCGCCGGACAGCCTATCACCGGTAACTGGCAACGCGCCCAGACCTATCTCAACAGCTACGTTCAATACACGCTGACTCTGCAGAACCCGGATGGTAGTTTTAGTACCAACTGGTTTGAATCGCGGGGCATGGACCCGAATGTTGAGCGACGCGTCCAAACCTCGGGCCATATGCTCGAGTGGTTGGTTTACATCTTGCCCGACGAGCACCTGCGTTCACCCCAGATTCAGCAGTCGATCGAGTTTCTGCTGGGGAGTATCGGCCGCGAACCGCAAAAGGATTGGCCGATTGGGCCGCGCGGACACGCGCTCCGTGCACTGTCGCTGTACAGCCAGCGCGTGTTTGGAGCCGAGCCTGGGCAGCTTAAGAGCTACCTAGCTGAAGTGTCGCAGTCGGCCAGCGTGCGGTAGCCCGGTACCGTTTCGCGCGTAGTCGGCAATTTGTTAAGTGGCTAACGCTTGCATCGCGACAGCCGCACATGGTGTGTTGAGCGCGCGTGCTCTGCGCAGCGGAAGCTGACCGTGCAGTGCATGTTCCCTGGGGTCGCTGTCTATCGATGTCGCAATCCCTGGGCGGTTTCTAGGGATTTTGGCCAGGCTTGGCCAATTCTGGTCTACTCAAAGGGGGGCGTATTTGCTACGAACCACCCTATCTCGACCTGAAAAGTCCCGCTGTGACCAGCCCGTGTTCGCTGCGCAGGTAAGGACCCCGCCAACTTTTGCCGACACGGACGTCGACACATGAACAAGACTACCACTCGTCTAGCCGCTACCGGTGGCGTCATTGTGCTCGGAGCATTCGCCCTGGTACTTGCCCAAAGCGACGCGCGCCGCCGCGATCGCGATCCGCCACAGATCGAACGCCAAGCTGCGCAGGCCCCCGTCCCTATCCCCGTGGACGATGACCAAAGTTCATGGGGCTCGGCCTCCGAATTACCGGCCAATCCGCTGCTGTCGCAAATCAGCAACAGCCAGCCGACGGATGATGCTGCACCGCCCAAGGGCGTTCGGTCCGCACGCTCCGCCGGCGAATTTTCCGCTGAACTATCGTCGGAATCGGCAAGCGGTCTACCAAGTTTTCCTGGCACAGACGGCTCGCCGGCCGCGCCCAATCATCGATCTGCGGGAGCGAACCCCGAGTCCGCTTACGATCTTCCAAGTAGTTTCCCTGGCCAGTTGCAGCAGGCGTTTGCAGACCCATCGGCACAACAAGAGAGCGAGTTCACGCCTTCTGAGGTCACAGCTTCTGAGGTCACAGCTTCTGAGCTTGCAGATGGCCACTCTGTTGCCGAGCACTCAGATACTCAGCGCCCAGGCGACTTTCCTAGTGACGACTACGCCAGCCAATCCAATCCACTGCGCCAAGCCGGTGCCGATCCACACGACCAATCGCAGGTCGTCCTAGCGGGAGCCGATGCACCGATTGACGCAGGCCAAGCTACTAAGCCCACATCCAGCGGAGCCCCGCCAGCATGGTTAAACGGCGGCGGTCCGCAACCCAGCCCAAACTCGGCTGCAATGTTGCCCGTCAGCCCACTTCCCGCGGGCCAAGTCAGCCATGGCCAGTCGCCGGGAATTCCCAGTTTTCCCTTGGGAGGCAATGGATTTCCGCCAGGTGCAGCCACTACAGGAACTGCAGCCACTGCATCCACAGCAGCTCAAAGCTTACCAGGCTCCCAGGGTAATGCAGCGCTGCCAACTCTGCCGGCCGGGATGCCGAGCATGCCTCAAGCAGCTTCACCCGCAACTTCCGGCAACGTCGGCGATATGTCTGATGTGCAGCGCGCAGCCTTGCCCGCTACCAACATGTTGCCTGCTGCCGAGGTGCAAACTCCGACTTCTGCTGCATCGCAGAGAATGATCTCTAACCTGGGACAGCCTCCCACGGCTACGCCCGGCGCAGCAGTGAATTCTCCGGCTGGCAGCGCGGCCTATGCGCCAACTGCCCAGAGGCCAGCCACGGGCGACGCTCCCCTGCATCGCTCGGCAGCCCTTGACGGCCTAGTCAGCAATCAACCCGGCAACCGCTATTTAGATGGCTCGCAAAATCCGAATATGATGATTCAAAAGCGCGCGCCCGAGGAGATTCAAGTCGGCAAGAAGGCGACGTTTGTGATCGCCGTTCGCAACGCGGGCAATGCCACGGCCCACGACGTACGCGTAGTCGATAGCGTGCCGCAGGGTGCGCGCTTCGTGGATTCGCTCCCGCCTGCATCCCCCGATGCACAAGGCATTTTGTCCTGGGATCTAGGCGCTATGTCCGCCGGCGATGAGCGCACAATTACTCTGCAAATCGTTCCCGAGGCTCAGGGCGAAGTGGGCAGTAGCGCGATGGTCTATTTCGGCGCGCAGGCCTCCGTGCGGACTGTGGCCACTCTGCCAAAACTGGAACTGGAATTGCAAAGCCAGACCGACATGCTGATCTCCAGCCGACAGCAGGTTTCGGTCATCGTTAAGAACACGGGTACTGGCGTCGCTCGCGGCGTGCGGTTGGAAGCCGACCTGCCCGATTTGCTCAAGCACGACAGTGGCGAAGCACAATTGGCTGCCAGTCTGGGAGATATGCGTCCCAACGACGTCCAGCCCATTAAGCTAGATATAGCCGCCGTGGCTGCCGGGCAGTCGCACATCGTCATCCGCGCCATTAGCGACGATGGCGCACTGGCCGAGCAAGAAGTAGAAATCCAGGTATTGGCACCCAAGCTCGTGGCCCAGTTGGATGGACCGAAAATAAGATATTTGGAACGCCAAGCTACCTATCGCATTGGCGTCAAAAATATTGGCACTGCCGCGGCCGGCAATCTCGATTTCGTGGTCCATCTGCCGGCTGGCCTGAAATACAATTCGGCCAACAACCAAGGCACTTACAATCCAGCTCAACACACCGTGAGCTGGGGATTGCATGAGCTCCCCGCCGGCCAAACGGCACCGATGGAGTTGACCGTGCTGCCCGTCGAATTGGGGCCACAGTCCATCGCGTTCACCGCCACTGGCGACCTGGGGCTCAAGGCCGAAGCCAAGGGGACCGTCGCGGTCGAAGGCCTAGCAGAATTGGCCTACACCATCGGTCAGGATAACGGCACTATCGAAACGGGCGCCAGTTCAACCTACTCGGTGCAAATCACCAACGTCGGCAATAAAGCAGACAAAGATGTTCGCTTGGCAGTTCAGTTACCCAGCGGGTCGAAGTTGGTCAATGTAGACGCCCAGGTCAATTACCGCCTAGAGGGAAGTCAAATAATATTTGAGCCCATCCCTGAAATGCGCAACAAGGATCAGTTCACCTATCGTTTTCAAGTACAGCACAATCAACCCGGGACGCAAATTGTCCGCACCCAGTTGACCAGCGCCAATTGGCCGGTCGCTGTCATCAAGGAAGAGGGGACGTTGGTGTACAACGACCAGAACTAGCATTTTTCGCAGGTAAAGAATAATCAGGCGTGGATGGCCAAGGCGGAATGAGAGAACGCTAGAGAACCCACGCTAGCGCGTTGGGCTGGCGATGTGGGATGCGAGAGGGAAAAGGTAGCATGAGAACCCACGCTAGCGCGTTGGGCTGGCGATGTGGGATGCGAGAGGGAAAAGGTAGCATGAGAACCCACGCTAGCGCGTTGGGCTAGTGATGTGGGATGCGAGATGCGAGCCTATTTACGGGGCTTGGCGATAGGCTTCGACTTCGAACGGGTTATCGCGGTAAGCGTCGCGGCCACGCAGCCACATCCAGGCTGAAGCCCCCAAGTAGGCCGGACCCATCAGCGGTCCCCAGCGTTCGAACTGTCGGACGTGTACGCGCTCGTGCTTGCCGACGAGCTCTAGACCAGAGCCGGTTTGCCCCAGGATGGTATGCCCGAGTGTAAAGCCAGCGGTGGTCGGACCGGTGGGTAGACGCCGCACAAATCGAGCCGTGCCTCCACCGTAAAATTCTAGTGCGCCGTCGCGGAATCTCCCCTGGCCGCCATCCAACATGCCCACTGCGCCAATGCATATTCCCAGCAAGCTATATGGGCTGACCCATATTACCAGCACGGCTTTGCCGGCCATGCGCCAGTAGTTTGGACTCGGG
>JBEBXX010000146.1:0-6088 GCA_040391435.1 Aureliella helgolandensis
CAAGCACATTTGTGCGGCCGGTCGATTAAACGCTCAGGCTAGCCAGAAAGTGCAGTGAGCGGCCGCAGACCCAGTCGACCGGCGGACCGTACAGATGCGGCCGAGCGATCCACTGCTCGACTGTCAACTCCAAGCTGTCACACAACTCCAGCCACTCGGCTTTGGACAGATAGTTGTAGGGCAGTGCCACACCATGGTGCGCATTGCCGACCCAGTCCATGATGCGCAGCGTGGTCTGTGCGGCCAGACCATCGCGAGTGTGGTCTTTGAGGACTATGCCGCTGCGGGCCACCCGCTTGGCTTCGCGCAGTAAAGCAGCCGGATCGTCTGCGTGATGCAGCACATCGACCATCAACACGGTGTCAAAGTGATCGTCGGGGTAGGGTATATGCAAGCCGTCGAAATAGGAGACCGGGATATGCGTATCGGCTCTCACTAGCACGTCTATTCCGCAGAAGTGGCTCAAGGGGAGCTGTTCGGAGAGGCGTCGCGACAGCCAGCCATCGCCGCAGCCCACATCCAGCACGCTAGCCGCTTCCGGGAGCAATGGGAGCAGGCTGCGCGTCAGCGAGTTGACTCGACGGCTATGAACGACGTTTTCGTGGATCGTGCTGAGCAATTGCATGACGGTTCGTCCTGGGGCATAGCTGGCGGCGCAAGCCGGCTGTAGAGGCAGGGATCGCTCAAATGTGCCACCAATCCTCGCAAAGTCAACTGGAAAAGGGGGGGCAGGCACCTTAAATCGTTGGGATGTACTACATCAACCTGTTAGAATGGTCTCATCTCGACATTCTAAAATTGGTTCAAGTCGTAAGGGAAGCTATGCTCGTGAGGCGCACTGCACACTATTTTTGTTTGGTTGCCGTAGGGTGGCTGTGGCTGGCGAGCTTAGCGGTTGGTCAGGAGTACAATCGCGACATCCTTCCGATTCTGTCCGAGTCGTGTTTCGCCTGTCACGGACCTGATGCCGAGTCGCGCCAAGGGGGGCTGCGACTGGACACACAAGACGGCGCACGGGCCGAAGCCGATTCTGGCGAGCTGGCCATTGTTCCCAATGCGCCCGACGCGAGTGAATTGATACGGCGGATCGAGGCCGAGGACGAGGACGAGCGGATGCCACCGCCCGACTCGGGTAAATCACTCAGCCCATCACAGAAACAAATGCTGCGGCAGTGGGTCGAGGCGGGTGCAGACTACCAGACCCACTGGTCATTCCAACTGCCTGAGGCGACTCAACCACCGCTGGCCGAAGGTGTTACTCATCCGATCGATCGCTTCGTGCAGGCGAAGCTATTAGCTGAAGGGCTCTCGCCTTCTCCACTGGCACCGCCGGCCACCTTGCTGCGGCGCGTGAGCTTGGACCTAACCGGCTTGCCCCCCAGCCCATCTGAGATCGACGCCTTCCAAGCAGCCTGGGCCGAGGATGCACCGGCAGCCTATGCAGCGGTGGTAGAGAGTTTGCTGGCCAGTCCGCATTATGGCGAGCGCTGGGGCCGCTGGTGGCTCGACCAAGCGCGCTACGCGGATAGCAACGGTTATTCGATCGATGCGCCCAGAACGATTTGGATGTATCGTGACTGGGTGGTCGACGCGCTGAATGCTGATATGCCGTTTGACCAATTCACGATCGAGCAATTGGCCGGCGACCTGCTGCCCCCATCGCTCGATCCCCGGCAGACCGAGGCGCGGAAGATTGCCACCGGGTTTCATCGCAACACGCCGCTCAATCAAGAGGGGGGCATCGACGTTGAACAGTTCCGGATCGATAGCGTGATGGATCGAGTGGCCACTACCGGTACCGTGTGGTTAGGTCTCACCGTCGGCTGCGCGCAGTGCCATGATCACAAATTCGATCCGATTTCGCAGAAGGAGTACTACCAGTTCTTTGCCTTCTTTAACAATCAGGATGAACCGACGCTCAAGGTCCACGATTATCGCCGCGACCCTCAAGGCAGCGATCCTGAGAGCATGACCACCACGCTGGTCCTCCATGAGCGAGAGGAACCGCGAGTTACCAATCTATTCATCAAAGGCGACTTTACGCGACTGGCCGAAGAGGTCTTGCCGGCGACTCCAGCGGTGCTGCACCCGCTAGAACTTTCCGGGAATCAGTCCGGCGATCAGTCCGGAGATGCGATCGCCACTCGACTCGATCTGGCCCGGTGGATCGTCAGTCCCGACAATCCGCTCACAGCCCGAGTCATCGCCAACCGCGTATGGCAGGTCTATTTTGGGCGAGGCATCGTGGAGACAGAAAACGATTTTGGTGCATTAGCCTCCGCGCCATCGCACCCTGAATTGCTCGACTGGCTAGCGGTTGAATTCCAGTCGCACAAGTGGAGTTTGAAAGAGCTGCACCGCTTGATCGTCAGCTCGCACACTTATCAGCAGAGCTCGCGGGAGCGTCCCGAACTGCAGGCCAGCGATCCGAGAAACTATCTATTAGGCAAGCAGCAGCGGCTGCGTTTGGAGGCGGAATTGATTCGCGACGTGGCCCTGTCAGCCAGCGATTTGCTGTCGCCAAAGTTGGGCGGTGCACCGGTATTTCCGCCGATTCCTGCGGGCGTAATGGATGTGGGCCAAGTCAAGCGTCAGTGGACGACCAGCCAGGGAGCCGACCGCTACCGGCGTGGGCTGTATACGTTTTTGTATCGTGGCACGCCGCCGCCGGCATTGACCGTATTCGATGCGCCCGATGGTTTGAGCACGTGCACGCGGCGGATGCGCAGCAACACGCCGCTGCAGGCCTTGACGCTCCTGAACGATGCCGGCTTCTACGAATTCGCTACGGCCCTGGAGAAAATCATTATCAGTGAAGGTGTCGAAGCCGCCTTTCGCCGCTGCACCTCGCGGCCACCACGGGCGGACGAATTGGAAGTGCTCAACGACCTGGATAGTCTGAGCGCTGCCCGGGTGCTATTGAACCTCGACGAAACAGTTACTAGGGAGTAGAGAGTCTCATGGATCATGCACGCTCATCACTGCGAAACGCATTTTTGCAAGACACCACGCGTCGGCATTTTTTCAGCCGCTGCGGCATCGGTGTTGGATCGATGGCTCTGGGCTCGATGTTGGCCAGCAACGCTTGTGCGGTGCCTGCTAGCAGCACGTCGACCAGTCCGCTGGCCCCCAAGCAACCTCACTTTCCGCCGCGGGCCAAGAGTGTCATCTTCTTGTTCATGGCCGGTGGCCCTTCGCAGTTGGAAATGTTCGACTACAAACCCAAGCTGACCGAGCTCAACGGACAGCCGATTCCCGACAGCTACATCGCCGGCAAACGCTTCGCCTTTATGGATTCCAGCCATCGCATCGAGCTGCTCGGGCCGACGCGCAAATTCCAGCAAGCGGGCAGCAATGGAGCCTGGGTTAGCGATCTGTTGCCACACACGGCCAAGATTGTCGATGAGCTGACGATACTTAAGACCTGTAAAACCGATCTGTTCAATCACGCGCCCGCCAAGTTGTTTATGAATGCCGGTACGGGCCTCTTCGGGCGGCCCAGCATGGGGTCGTGGATCACCTACGGCTTGGGCTCGGAGTGCGATAATCTACCTGGATTTGTGGTGCTGCAGAGCGGGCCGCGCGGACCGCGCGGCGGGGGCGTGCTGTGGAGCAGTGGCATGTTGCCGACCAGCTATCAAGGGGTGCCGCTGCGCAGCCACGGCGATCCGATCCTCAATCTATCTACGCCGGCTGGCATCGACCAGCAGCAGCAACGGAAAGTGGTCGACGCAGTCAGCGAACTGAATCTCAAGCACCTCGTGGAAACCGGTGATGAAGAGATCGCCACGCGGATCAATGCATACGAGATGGCCTACCGCATGCAGTCCAGCGCGCCGGAGTTGATGGATACCTCTGGCGAAAGTCAAGAGACGATGGACCTGTATGGTATCAAGGATCCCGGCGAATCGAGTTTCGCTCGGAACTGCCTGCTGGCGCGCCGCCTAGTGGAACGCGGCGTGCGTTTTATCCAGCTCTATCACACCAACTGGGATCACCACGGCGGACCTACGGAGAATCTGGAGACGCACTTGCCACAGGTCTGCGGCGAGATAGATCAGCCCGCGGCGGCGCTGGTCCGCGACCTGAAACGGCACGGTCTCTTAGACGATACGATCGTGGTATGGGGCGGGGAATTCGGCCGCACACCGATGGGCGAAGTTCGTGAATCGACCGGTCGCAATCACCACATCGAAGCGTTCACCATGTGGTTTGCCGGCGGCGGGTTTAAGCCCGGAGAGGTAGTGGGCGAGACGGATGAATTGGGGTTTGGGCCAGTGGATCAGTCGGCACACGTCCGCGATATCCACGCGACTCTGCTGCACCAGTTGGGACTCGACCACCATCGGTTGTCTGTGCGTTTCCAGGGACTCGATGTGCGTTTGACCGGCGTTGAGGAGGCTCGCGTGGTGCGCGAGTTGCTGAGCTAGGAACTCGGGCTGGTTTAAAGTCTGGCAACTTTCGCAACAAAGCGTTTAGCGGTGCTGTCCCTTCCCACGTGCGCGGCCGTAGTGATTAAACTGGAGGCTGCGGTTGGCACGAATCCTGGGAGGTTGGTACGTTGGTTTCAAAATCATTAAACGCTTTGCTGAAGCGCGTCGCGCCATCGGGCAGACTAGGGTTGGCGGTCCTGGGCAGCCTGGTTGCCTTGGGTGTACCGTTGTTGGCTTTGCTGTTGGGCTGCGTGACAGCCACGCTGCTGGCCGCCCATGTGCCGGGCGATGGCCTCAACGGTGCCGCTTGGCGTTTGTCCCCCTGGCTGCCCGACTTCAACGCTATGCTTCCCGGCGACCTGTCGCCGCTCGGCCGCGTCAGCGCGCTACTGTTGGTAGCTCTGCTGTTGTTGAGTTTATTGTCGCTGGCCTTGTTGGCCTACTATCGCATGATCCAGCGCTCGGCCGTCGACTTCGAAGTAGCCATGATCGCGCGCCTGAAAGCACAGGCCAAACGCCTCGCGACCGTCCGCACGTTATCGGCTCAGCAGACGGCTTTGATCGATTGCCTCGACTATCATCTGCCGCGCGTGCGCGGCGTGCTCAGCCGGTGGTGGCGAGTCTACCCGCGGCACGCCGTGCAGTTGGTTGTGTGCGTTTTAATTGCGCTGTTGATTCAGCCGATGTTGGCGCTGCTGACGCTGACCGCGGTGGCCCTCGTGGTGTTGTGCTTCCGCGGGCTGGACCGCTTGCGAAGGTCCAACTTGCCGGTAGTTCGCGAGCGAGCGACTCAGCACCGAGAGGCCCTGGTGGCGCTGAGCATCAAGGGGCCGCTGCTTGAGTCGGTGCACGATAGTGCGGCAATTGAGAAGCGGTTTAATGATCAGTTGGTCCACTACCGCCAAGACGCGTTTCGCAGTTTGTCCAGTTCGGTGTGGAAGATGCCTGTCCTGCTGCTGGTGTTGGGCGGCTTGGCCTGTCTGTTTTTGTTCGTTATCGCCGTGCAGGTCCTGCGCAGCGAAGCGGACTTCTCGGTCCCCTCGGCGCTGGCCTTCACGCTCTGCTTGGCCGCCGCTACGGTGAGCGCTCAGCGGCTAGTTCGCGGCTGGCGCGATCTGCGCACGGTCGACTCGGCAGCAGATGAGCTGGAGCGATTCCTGGCCCTGCCCGTAGAAGAATTCGACGCTCAGACGCTCAAGCCCATCGGCAACGTCAGTCGTCAAGTCGAACTGGAACACGTAACCGTGCAGGATAGCAGTGGTCGCAAGCTGTTGGAGGATGTGTCTGTCGTGTTCCAACCAAATATGCTCGTCGGCGTGCTGGCCAGCGGCAGCTTGCAGGCTCACGCACTGGTGGAACTGCTGATGGGCTTTGGCCGCCCGGTCAGCGGTCGCCTGCTGTTCGATGGTGTCAGCGTAGGGGATCTGACGCCGCAAAATTTGGCCAACTGCTCGCACTGGGTGGCCAACGATGGCGCTTTGGTAGTGGGCTCGGTGGTCGATAATGTGCAGCAACCCGCCGCAAAAAAGAATGGTCGAACTGTCAACGAGGCTTTGACACTGGCCGCCTTGGAGGAGATGGTCAACCAGTTGCCCGACGGTCTGGCGACGCTCATCTCCCCCGGAGACGACCGCTTGTTTGGCGACACTGCCTTC
>JBEBXX010000147.1:0-6076 GCA_040391435.1 Aureliella helgolandensis
TCCCCAGCATCGTCCGACCTTAGCCGCCTTCCCCAGCCCGGTGAACAAAGAAGGTTTACAAGTGCTCGTGGCTCTGGGGTCCGGGAAAATGTTTCTCTGGGAGTCATTGCACCCTACCCAGTTGCGGACCTATGCCGACGGCATCTTCAATAGCCTTCTCACAGGTCCTGCGGGACAAGGCTGGGTGATGACTGCCAGCGCCGATGATAAGACCAACACGGGGCAGCTCCAGTTGTGGACCATGGATGGCACCGGCCTACCCGTTCTCAATAGGCAACGGCGCATTCTCATCCAACGGGAAGGCAATGAAATCTATCTCCCTTTGAGCATGGCGCTCTTATCGAGCCGCCAGCAGGTAGCGGCCTATCGATTTGCCGTTGCGCTCTGCGTTTTGAAGTTACAGGCCGGTCAAAATCCTCGCCCGCAACGCTTCGAACTACGCATCCTGACGCTGCCGGACGAACGAGGCAATTATCGAGAAGAGTTGCGAAAGCCACTGTGGCAGATTGAAACCGACGAGATTCGCGTGCCGGCTCTGTCGACCAGCCCCAGCGGCGAGTTCTTAGCTGTGGCCGGCCATCCTAACCATGAAATTGAAGTCTTTCGGTCCGCGCAGCTTTTCGACGGCCAGGCTAGTCCGCAGCGGCTAAGAGGAAACTCGATAGCTGTCTCTCGGCTTGAGTTTGTCGTACAGCCAGGTAAAGACAACATCGGCTTGCGGCTATATGAGGAGAGCGGTGTTGCCGAAGCAGCTTCGACCGAATCCGTCTTTAGTTTTGACGACAATGCCCTTGAGCACGCAGACATTGCTGCATGGGACGCGCATGCGCCTAATACGCAAGGTTGGACTGCATCGCGTTCTCAAGCGAATGAGAACGAAGTTGAACTGCGACAAGCGGGGAGCCTGCAACGCACCGTGCAGCTCCCAGAGCGGCATACGCTCACGGCTTTTGCCCTGACCGCTCCGATCGCCACCACACAGGCTCCACTGCTGATCATGGCCGCTCATTTCGAAGGACAACCTTGGCTAGGCGTCGTGGACGCTAGCGATGGTCTGGTCAAGCGAGTACTGACGGCGCACACTGAACCCGTTCACAGCATCTCCGTCTCCGGCGATTCAAAACTGCTAGCGACATCAAGTTTCGATCAAACTATCGCCGTGTGGGACCTAGCGGATGTCGATGCGCTGTTGAAACCACGCGGAACGTTGGGGGGAATTGCGCTGGTTACTCGTGATCAACGGGTGGACGTAAATGCTACGCAAGAAAAGAAAGATGCCCAGCCGGGAATCGACAGTCAGGTCACAATCTTCAAGCCCGGAGATCAACTGCTGGGATATGTCGACAGGCTTGCTAGCGGCGAATTCCACAAGTGGTCTTCGGTAGAGGAAGTGAACCTGGCTTTGTGGGATCGCCAGGCCGGTTCGCAGATTACGATCCGCCGCCGACGCGGAGATGTGGTCAGTGACGTCGACGCGACGCTTGAACAAGCTGTGGATGAACGCAAACCCTTGTTCCAACTAATGATTGCGCATGGTGCAAATTCTGCCGACCGAAGTTGGATAGGCTGGAGTCCGCTCGGCCCGTTCGACGCCAGCGACCGTGAAATTCGCCAGCAATTGGGGTGGCACTTTAATATTCGCCGACCCGTCGCTCCGATCGATTTTGCACCGCTCGAACAATATCCCGATCTCTACCAACCTGAGCTGCTAAAGCGATTGATTAGCCAGGTGGGCAAGGCGGCAACCGTCGTGCCACTGGTCTACCTCGAACCACGCATGAGCCTGGGGGTCGCCACGGGGCAAGACGAACAATGGAACGCGCAGGGTACCGCTATTCTGCGCGAAGCTCCTCAGGCGCTGACAGTGCAAATCAACAATGAAGAATTCTCCCACGAACTCGTGCAGTCGATGCAGTTGCGAATCAATGGCACACTAGCCGGTTCCTTTTCCCGCTCGGAACCCAGCCGTTGGCAAATTGATTCCGTGGTCACGACCGACTGGACGCGCGGTCCGCAACTGCTGCGCGCCGAACTGGCTACGATCGCTAATCCATCGCGGACCATCGTCGTTGAACAGCCGATTGCCTTTGTCCCGCCCGCCCCTCACATTGAATTGGTCAAGCAGTTTCCTAGCGAAACAAAGGAGGCCAGCCTGTCGCTTTCGGCAAAGGTGGAGGCGGGGCATGCTACCGAGGGTTATCAAGTCACCGCATATCGGATCGATGAGAAAGGGCAACGCACCAAGCTGCAATCATGGTCGGTAGTTGCGGAGGCTCCGGCGACCGTGATCGATTTGCCAGTGGAACTGATGGCTGGTATCAATCGATTTGAGCTCGTGGCCCGCAATGCAGGAGCCACGGAGGCGACCCAGTCCGAAGAAACGGCTCGAGTAATGCTGGAGACGCATCGCCAACTGCGCGACACTGGGCTGCCAGTTATCCGCATCACTGCGATTGAGGACAGATCGGGTAAGCCGCTGACGGCGGTGGATTCCCAATCCGGTAGCCCTGGGCTGAGCCAAACTGGACAGATTGTGATTCGTGGACAAATTCGAGCAGTTGAAAAATTACTACAAGCCACCGGTCAAGGGAACCCATTGCCTGGATTTACTTCCGATAGTGCTAAGGACTTTGAATTCACTTGGCCGCTGGAGCTGCAACCGGGGCTCAACCGATTGCGATTGGAAGCCAAGACCGAAGTCAGCTCACTGGCAGCTAGCGAGGTTGCCGTGATATATCGTGAACCACTTCCCGAAGTAGAGCTGTCCGAGCCAGTGCCGGAGCAGGTGGTCAGCGAAAATCTTGCTGATTCGCAGGTTGCAATACGAGCCGTATTTCAAGCCGATGAGAACCGGCACCCGCTGACGGCTGCCGCAGTGGTTAACGGCCAGCCGGCCGATCAGCCGCTGATCGTCGACATGCGGCGTGGTTGGATCGAAGGGCACATCCGTCTCTCGTTGGGAGTCAACCGCCTGCAGTTGAAGCTGAGTAACGACACGGGCTCGGAAGCGCTGACCCGACCATTTGCCATCCATTATCAACCGCGGCCGATCATCAATCAGCGTCATGTCCCGCAGGAGATCGACCAACCGCTATTCGATGTGCGTCTGGAAGGAGTTTCCATTGCGCCGCTGCACAGAGTTTTAGTCAATAATCGTCAACTATCCAAACAAGAATGGTTCAGTGAGCGGGACGGAAGCAAGTTCCAACTGCATATTCCGCAGTTGGCTTGGCAAGCCGAGCAACGGCAATTGGTCGTCGCGATCTTCGCCGAGAGTATCGATGAACCGGTTTTCGACACGCTTGAAGTACCCGCGCTCAAACGCGCTGCTGCACCACCTCAGCTCGTATTTCTCAGTCCGCTCGATAACGGCTCCGTCTCCACAGAAACAATTTTGATTGAGTATTTGATAACCTCTCCGTCGACGTTGTCGCGAGTAGAGCTGCTTCAGGATGCACGACCGGTAGAACTTCCCGCGATCGAGGGACCACATGTTGCCGCAGAGCTAAAAATTCGACAGCGAGTCGAAGTCCATCTGCGGCCGGGACTCAACACGTTTCAGTTGATGGCAGAGAATGGCGATGGTCAGCGGGGCCGCACGTTGACGGTAAACTTTGTTCCGAGCCCGGTGGCGGTGCAATTGCACGCACTGTCGCACGCATCCGATCCGACCGTGAAGTATTCTCTGCACCAAGCGGCTGGTGGCGTGTGGCGGCTCGCCGCCCCGCTGGATGTGTCGCGCTGCATTCTCAGCGGAAGCGTCCGCTGGAGCTACTCAGATAGCGCATCGCTGACCGACCCTGACTTGAAGGTTTGGGTAGCCGTCAATGGCTTCAAGCAGCCTGTGACGCTGCAGCCGGTCAGCAGCCAGCCTTTGGTGCGCGAGTTCAATTGTCCAGTGCAGCTTTTCCGATCGCAGGAGAATACTGTGGAGGTTTCCGCGCCCGACCTGCCTGAACTGGCTTCCAGCTCGGCCCAGGCGGTGCTCGACTGCGCGGCACCCGAAGTCCAGCGGCAGCGGCTTCACTTAGCCATCGTAGGAGTAGGTGTCGATCGTGCGCAGGAGCAACTGATGATGCAGGAGGCGATCGCTTCATTGGACGGAAGCCAATTGGAACAGGTTGCTCAGCGAAAGGAGTTCACCTTCCAGTCACCCGCCTTTAGCGAGTGCGTCGGCTACGGTCCCTATACGGGAGCTGTGGTCAGTCGTGAAAAGATCGGCTCGCTGTTGGAAATGATTCGTAGGCGAATTCAACAGGCGAGAGTGCGCGAATCCGCTAACGACGTATTGATGTTGTACTACCGTGGGGGCGAACAAGTTAATAGCGGTGGGCAGTTCTATTTGACCACGCAGCACACGCATACTGCCAGACAGGGAGAAATTATTCGCGATCCACTGCAGCTCAAGTACTTCGCCGTCAGCAGCGATTCGCTCTCCTACTTTGTCGATCGCTGCCCGGGCTCGCAACTCTTGCTATTGGACGTCGCGCGAACCATCGAAACACAGCCGACGGTCGATCGCCAACCGGATTTTATCCCAGGTGCAGTGACATTTCGCTACGCTTGGCTCAAAGGGGTAGCGGTGCCGGAGAATGCTCGGCTGATCACCGCTTGGCAACCCAGCCCCAAACCATTTCAAGTGGCCCAAGTACAACAGATGCTGTCGCAGAGATTTCAGGACTTGAGCGAGCAGTATGAAGATGCGGTGAGCTATGAAAACCATGTCCCTCCGCCGCTGCGCGATCTCGTCATCAGCCGCTAAGAGGGCATCCTGGGGTTGCTCTGGCAGTTGGCTGTGGCTCACCGCCAGCCTTCACCCCAGGAAGCAAATGCGCGTGCGGGCGAGACGCTCTGGGTACCACCGAACAACATGACTTGGCCCCGGTACTCAAGTACTGAACGCCAAATTCGAGGCTCTCACAGAGGCACAAAGGCACGGAGTCCGCGGATCGCGTGCTCCCGTTTCTCATCAGTCAACGATTTCCCGCAAGTAGAGCACCAAGGTCTTGTGCATTTTGACCACGCAATCGACCAAGATTCCAATCTTATATTCAGTGATATTACCTTTGAATATCAGTGCCTCAGTGCCTCAGTGCCTCAGTGCCTCAGTGCCTCAGTGCCTCAGTGCCTCAGCGGCAAGGTCAACAAAACTAGCCGGCGCGATCGAACGCGCCGGCTATTTTTCGCAGCCGGTTCAAACACAAACCGACCTCTTAGAAAGCGTAGCGATACTCGAGTCGCATGATGTCCGAATACCAGCGATCGCCGGTTACGGCAAAGCCGTAGGTCGATGCGATACTCTGCCGACCCGCCGTGTACCTCAAACCGCTTTTTAGATTCACGATGGTATCGTTGTCAGCATCGAGCACGACGGGATTGTCGATACCACCAAATGCCAAACCATCGGTGATGTACCAAGCCACCGTTTCAAACGTGCCGGTCAAGCGTCGACGCTGCGCGCAAGTATCGAGGCTGAGCAGGTCGTACCCGCCGCCGTAGCCAGCTCGCAACACAGTGCCGGCGAAGTTGCCACGCCCGGCAACTTCCGAATCGGACAATGGAATCCAGACTCGGAATTCGCCTTGCTGGATCAGCCGATCATTGACGCGGCCCAGATACAGCACACCCGGCTCCAGCGAGGCGTGTCCCGTACCCAGTCCTCGATCGGCATCACCCGTGGGGGCGTAGACGCGAAACTGTGCGGTCCAAAACTGGCGGTCCGTATGGTACAACGACCCCTTGAAACCAAAGTTGAGATCTCCCATACCTCCCGTATTATCGTTGATATCGGGATTGATGAACCGCACGGGAGCCTCTGCGAACAGTGAGAACCCCGAGGACATGGCGCGTTCGAAATAGGGGGTGAATTCTTGGTAGTCGACACTTCGCTCCATCAGGGGCGGCCCAGGCGCATTGCCGCCGAAACAACCGCACTGTCCATAGAAGAACTCGGCGCGGTCTGGCAGCGGATTGCCGTAAGCCGCATCAAAGCGATAGCGAAACATGTCGGCGATGATCGCGTTGTCGATGTAGCTGCCCGGCGCCATGGCTGCGAAGGAGGAGCCAGGTGAGCTGC
>JBEBXX010000148.1:0-6075 GCA_040391435.1 Aureliella helgolandensis
GTTTGGGCTCGGGGTCGACGCACTCATCGCCTATCCCACCGACTGGCAATTGCTGTCGCTGTCGGCTCACGAATTTTTCCAAGAAAAAATTGTGGGAATACTGCGGGCGCGCGCCATGGTGGAAGGCCCCAATTTTCGCTTCGGGCGCAGTCGCGACGGGGATGTCGCCAGCCTGGCAAAAATGTGCCAAACGGCGCACATGCAGTTCGAGGTGGTCCAGCCCACGCAGGACGCCGCCGGAATGATCTCCAGCACGCGCATTCGCCACTCTATCGCAGCCGGCGATCTGAAGCAGGCCAATGAGCTGCTGACAAGTCCTTATGTCCTAAGTGGCACTGTCACTGTCGGAGCCCAGCGCGGCCGGAGCATCGGCTTTCCAACCGCTAATCTGACCGGCATCCCCGTACTCATCCCCGGTCCCGGTGTGTATGTCGGGCAAGTCGAACTGAGCCACACAGCAAGCAACCACACAGCAAGCAACCACACAGCAAGCAACCACACAGCAAGCAGCCACACAGCAAACAGCCACACAGCAAACAGTGAAGCATCGTCGCGCGGATCGCTTGCTATGGGTTCAGTAACCTACGCGTGCGCCATCCACATCGGTCCCAACCCGACCTTTGCGGAGACGGAAAGCAAAGTCGAAGTCCATTTGATCGACTACGCCGGACCATCGTTGTATGGACGGCAACTGCAAGTCGCGATGCTTGAAAGGGTCCGCGGCGTACAAAAATTTGAGACGGTTGACCAGTTGCGAATGCAGATTGCTCAGGATGTTGCAGCCTGCCGCGCAGCTATCGTAGGACAGCCAAAGTAGCGCGCGCGCCGCACAACTGTCGTGAATTTGACTCCAATTAACTTTAACTTACTGCGATCGGATTTTTGATGACTGTTCAATGGGATTTACTCGCTCAGCGGATTCACGCTAGCAAACGCTTTGTGCTAACTAGCCACATCCGTCCCGACTGCGATGCACTCGGCAGCGAGATGGGCATGGCCGGCATCCTCCGGCAACTTGGCAAAGAGGTGCGAATCATCAATGGCCATCCCACTCCCCCGTCGCTCTCTTTTATCGATCCACAAAACAGCATTGAAGTCATCGGCGAAACCGTCGCTGCGGACGACGTGGATGGCGATTGTATGATCGTGCTCGACACCAGCGCCTGGGCGCAGCTTGGCCCGATGGGTGACGTGCTGCGGAGCTTCCCAGGACAGAAGCTGTGCATCGATCATCATGTGGGCGAGGATGATTTGGGAACCGAGTTCTTCAAGGACACTCGCGCCGAGGCGACCGGCCACTTGGTAGCTAAGCTGGCCAAGCATATGCAAGTCCCGATCACGAAGCCGATGGCCACGGCCCTGTACGCCGCTATTGCCACCGACACCGGTTGGTTCCGCTTCGGTTCGACCACTAGCGAGACCTACCGAGTTATCGCCGAGTTGCTCGACTGCGGCGCGGTGCCCGCCGAGATCTACGGAGAACTATACGAACGCGATACGCTGGGGCGAGTCCGCCTGCGTGGCCGCATCCTCTCCCGCACCCAAACGGAGCTGGACGGCAAACTAGTCTACACCCATGTGCTCAAAGCCGATTTCCCCGAAACAGGCGCGGTGGCCAGCGATACCGAAGACGCCATCAATCTAACTCTGGCCATCCAAAGCACGCAGGTCGCCGTGATCTTCGTCGAACAACAGACCGGGGGTTGCAAGATGAGCTTCCGTAGCCGCAGCGCAGTGGATTGCAATGCGCTGGCCCGCGAGTTCGGCGGCGGCGGACACAAAGCCGCAGCCGGAGCTTTTATAGACGGCACTTACGAACAAGCCGCGCAGACCGTGCTGCCCAAAGTTCGCCAAGCGATGCAGGATATGGGACTGTAAGCGGCTGTCGTAGGACGAGTCGTCGATGGTTACGGCGCGGCAGTAGCGACTTGCGCCGGCGGGGGAGGCAAGGATTGCGCTCCGGGAGGGATTTGATCGCGGCCTGCCGTAACAGCGCTGCGCTCGTTACGAGCCTACGGGGCGAGCTCGCCTAACGCAGGTGGCTGAATCACCGGCGGCGGTCTCGACGAATCGTCGTCCGTAACACTAGCCTCCTCAGGCTCCGCGGTACCATCTTCAACCGCATCAGTCGCTGGAGCGTCAGTCGCTGGAGCGTCAGTTGCCGGAGCGTCAGTTGGGGGAATGTCCGTCGGCGACTCCGGTGCAATGTCCTTCTCTGTGGCTGCACTCTCTACCTCGACGGAGCTGTCAACTTTTGTGCCTACAGAGCTGTCAACTTCTGTATCTGCCGAGCTGTCAACTTCTGTATCTACCGAGCCGTCAACTTCTGTGTCTACCACATTGTCAGCCTTGGTTTCTACGGCTGACTCATTTAAGGTCTCAGGGAATAGCCTGAAGAACTCCTTCTCGTAGTGCCCCTCCCCGTAGGTCAGTTCGCCGCCTTGAAATCCCGTTATGCACACGCCGACCAGGAGCAGCAGCGAGCCGAGCAACCAAATCAGCCGCATGCCAACGCCCTCGGTGCGGCGGACAGACATGGCTATCGGTATTAAAACCACGGCCAGAATAGTGACCGCGATCCCCAACCAGCGATGTCGATCGATGGCGCTATTGAACAGATCAAATGAGAAACTCGGGCCGTAGCCCTCGTGCACGGCATACGCCCAACCGGCCGCCGAAGCCACCGCACCGCCTAAGGCACCGATCCACAAACAGTGAAAGGCGACTGGGCCGCACGTGCTGGGCCTGACAAACGAAAACAGTACGAAGAACGTGGAAACGGTTAACAAAGCAATTGGAAAATGGACTGTGGCCGGATGCAGCAAGCCCTGAAAATGCCAGATCCGTGCAGCCAAGGAGCTCGGCGGGACTTCCTTCGGGACATCCTCGATAGCTAGATTCCACATTCCCCCTTCGTCGATCCACAGTTTGATGGTAGCTAGTTCTGCCCCGGTCAAGCGCCGTTCCTGCTCGACGGTTACCGGCGGCATGTGCATATCGGCATCGTCGGTAGTTAAATAGTCCGTCCACAACGAACTCCCCTCAGCGTCGCCCGGCTCGATGTATTCCAAGAGCGAGGTGGCGATGTCGACTCGAAAGTCGTTCTTGGCCTCCGTGGGACCATGGCACTCGAGGCACTTGTCGGTCAAGATTGGGTTTACGTCGCGGGCAAAATCGATGATGCCCTGCGTGACTAGGTCTTCCTCGGCTTCGCTCACCTCGGCGGCTGCATCTTGTTCGTCCGCCTGCGGGGCTGCCCACGTGGAAGTGCCGGCGCTGACCAAGCAGCTCCATGCGAACACGAACGCTAGAGTGGACCGATATACTCGCGTAGCCATTGAGTTCCATTTCTTTGAAGCGTGGAGGGGCCGGACTGCTGGATCCGGATGTTGAAGTGCAATCATTGCACTTCGGCTGGGGTGGGGGGAATTCTACTCTTTCCGCAGCACTAATTTAGCCGCGGCTCGCGATGGGCTGGGAATTTCTTCTGTCGAGGCAAGGCTGCGGGGCGCTGCATTCTCGCTGGACAGTGGCAAATTTCCTTCGGTGGCCAAGCGCTCAGCCATCGCTAAGAATAAACCAGCTCGCTCGGGCTGGCCAGTCAAATTGAGCCAAGTGGCCATCAGCTCAAGCGACTCGTGCTGATCGGCTTGTAGCGCCCCATGCTGACCTTGAACTTGCAGCGCATGCTGAGCCAAGCTCTCCGTCCAACCGCCGATCGCGTCTGCTTGAGGTGCCAGAAGCTGACTCCAGTCGCTCGTCGAAGCGAGCGACCGGTCGATGGGAAAGCCGGCACCTTGGGCCGATACCAATACCACGGCCGCTTGATCATAGTCGCCACAAGCCACTTGAGCTATGAAGCGCCGCCCGAAAATCAAATTGCTCGAGCCGTACCGCACATGCAACTGCGCATAGGCCGTTGCAGCTTGCTGATAACCGCCGGCTTGAAAAATTGCATCTGCCGAAGCGAGCAGCTCGTCGGGTATTGCATGGCTGTTAGCGGAGCTCAGCAGCAGCTCGCTCTCTACAGCGCTTGCAGAAGTCGCGGCGCACGTGTCGCAGTAAGCTGGAGCATAGTCGCTGGGGACGACCACGGCGGGTTCATATTCGACGGCCTTCGGCAAGCAGTAACTAGGCGTGTAATCATAATAGCTGGGCGCATAGTCGTAATAGCTGGGGGCATAATACGTCGCGATCGGCTCGTAGTAGGCCAGCCGTGGGTAGATCGTCATGGGCCGCGAGATGTTGGCGTAGAAGCTGGTATAACCCGCCGGACGCACATACCAGTTCGGGTAGCCCCAACCGCTATAACCGATGCGACTATAGCCCAGCCCTCTATAGCCGCTCCAAGCATAGCTGCCGCTCCATAGGCTGCTCGGATAGATCGCCCCCGATCCATAGCTGCCATAGCCCAATCCATGATGATGACCATGATGTCCATAATGACCATGATGACCATGATGACCATGATGAAAATGTCCATGTCCCATGCCCCAGGGATGGCCGGCCTGCGCAGCGCCGTTATATCCCAGTGCGCCGAACACTAGGGCTACCGCGACGACCCAAATTTTGATGGCTGCAAACATGACGACAACATCCCTATAGAAAAGCACAGACGCATATACTCTATTATGGTTTACAATGGCTTCTCGAGCAAGAAACGCTCCGCTACAGCCCCATTTATCCCGGTTTTTCCGAAATTCATTCCCGTTTCCACGTTTTCTAGGATCTGAAGCATGCTGTGGACTACCGCTGTGGCTTGGCTGTTAGTAGCAGTCCCCGAAGCCCCGCTCTATGAATCGCAGTTGATCTTTCCGGCGGAAGATTTTCACAACCACTCCTCTAGCATCGTCCAGACACCGTCGGGCGATTTGATCGCTTGTTGGTTCCACGGTCAGGGCGAGCGCAAGGATGACAGCTTAGTCATCTTGGGGGCGCGCAAGAAACGCGGCGAGGAGCATTGGTCGCCTCCATTTTTGATGGCCGACAATGCGGGCCTGCCCGACCAGAACTGCACGCTGTTTATCGATAGCGATGGACGGCTGTGGATGTTTTGGATTTCGTCCATCGACAATCTAGTGCGCAGCTATTTTCTGAAGTACCGCACGTCGACCGATTTCGAAGGGGACGCAGCGCCGCGCTGGACTTGGCAGGACGCCATTTTCTGCTTGCCCAGCGACGCCGAGCAGGCTTTTACCGAAGGGCTCAACCAACGCGTGGCCGAGATCCAGGCGGCCACGGAATTGACTCCACAACGCAAAGCAGAATACCTCGCGCGGACCGACGCCATTCGAAACGTCGTCAGCGATAAACTCTTCCAGCGGTTGGGATGGATGCCACGCCAACCTCCAATCATGCTCGATGAGAAACGCATGATGCTCGGTCTGTACTCGGACACCTTCAACTGCGCCATGTTTGCCTTCACCGAAGACGCCGGGGATACCTGGAAGTTCAGTCGACCACTTACACAACGCGGCATTCAACCTTCGACGGTGCGCAAGAAGAATGGCAACCTGGTAGCCTTCATGCGGGATTCGCCGGTTGTCCGGCGCGCCGAATCCAGCGACGGGGGGATGAACTGGACTGAAGTCCCTATCGATATCGTCAATTCGGGTTCCAGCGTGGCCGCCCTAGCGCTGCGCAGTGGCGCATGGATCCTGGCAGTCAACGACGTGGCCGATGGTCGCCACGTGCTGACGCTCTACCTCTCGGACGACGAAGGCCAGACGTGGCCCGTGCAACGCGCCCTGGAGAGCTTCCAGCCCGAGATGGGCTCAGGTCATTATCCGACGCTGATCCAAGCCGCCGATGGAACGATCCACTGCACCTACACCCATGAGGACAAGCAAAAGTTTTCTGGCAAAACTATCAAGCACGCGCGCTTCAACGAGGCGTGGATCCGCGCCCAGCAGTAACTGCTGCCCTAACCACGACACACACCAAACTCGCAGGCACGTTAAACACACCAGACTCGCAGGAGATGTGATCCAGCCAACAGCCTTCTTCCCTGCGGCCACAATGCGGATTCCCTACAGACGTGATCCAGTCACCTGCAACCGATAATGCCGACGCGGA
>JBEBXX010000149.1:0-6051 GCA_040391435.1 Aureliella helgolandensis
AGGCATCTTCCCCCGCGCAAAACTGCTCGATGAATTGGCTCGGCTTGAGCCATCCGAAGTTCTCATCCGCGAAGATGACGCAATCCTCTCGCAGGGCCATGACGCCGATTGGGTAGTGGCGCTGCGTCCAACTTGGCAGTTTGGTGCCGCCGAAGCTGCGCGGCAATTGTGCCAGCACTTCGGCACGCAGAATCTTGAGGGGATGGGCTGGAATGACGAGCAGGATGGACTGGCCATCGGCGCGGCTGGTGCCATTTTGGCTTATCTGCAAGAGACTCAAAAAACATCGCTGGGGCACATTCGCCAACTGCTCCCCTACCGCTTGGGCCTGACCCTGGAGATCGACGCGGCCACGCGTCGCAGCCTTGAACTGACGCACACCATGCGCGATCGCGACCGGCGAGGTTCGCTGTTGGCGGTGCTCGACCAAACGCAGACGCCGATGGGCGCTCGCCGCTTAGCCGCATGGCTCGCCTCGCCGCTGCTGGACAAAACGGCCATCGAACTGCGGCAGGGAGCCGTGGCCGAACTGTTGGGAGACAACCGTTGGCGGAGCCTGCTGCGCGAATCGCTCAGCGAAGTCTACGATCTGGAACGATTGCTCGGCCGAGTCGCCACGGGCCGAGCCAGTCCGCGCGACCTGCGACAGGTCGGTGTGACGCTTTCGCAACTCCCCGCAATAAAAGCCAGCTTGGTCAATCGCGAAAGCCCACGCGTCGCTGAACTCGAGCGCGATCTGCTGCTCTGCGAATCCCTGCGAGATCAACTCTTGGCAGCCCTGTGCGAGGACTGCCCGCTGCACTTGCGCGACGGCGGCTTTATTCACGATGGATTCGACGCCCAACTGGACGAACTTCGGCACCTGGCCCGCGGCGGGAAGCAATGGATCGCCGAATATCAAGCTCAGCAGATCCAACAAACCGGGATCACCAGTTTGAAAGTGGGTTATACCAAGGTCTTTGGCTATTATCTGGAAGTCACCAACGTTCACAAGGAAAAGATTCCACCCCACTTTGTGCGCAAGCAGACGCTCAAAAATGCCGAGCGGTATATCACCGATGAACTGAAGCAGTACGAGACCAAAGTCATCTCGGCCGATGAACAGGCGCTGGCCCTTGAACTGGAGTTGTTTCAACAACTGCGCGGCCACGTAGCCGAGCACTTGCAGGAACTGCAGCAGGTAGCAGGCGTGTTGTCCGAGCTAGATGTATTGGCCGGACTCGCTGAACTGGCCAAACGCCAAGATTATGTACGACCCGAAATAGTTGAAGAGAACGAACTAGAGATAATCGAGGGCCGGCATCCAGTGCTCGATGCGGCCACACCCAAAGGCACCTTCGTTCCCAACGATTGCCAGCTAGGCAATAGTGCGGGCACGCTGATGCTGATCACCGGTCCCAACATGGCGGGTAAGAGCACTTATATCCGGCAAGTAGCCTTGATCACCTTGATGGCTCAGCTCGGCAGCTTCGTGCCTGCGCGGCGCGCACGCGTGGGTTTGGCCGATCGCATCTTCGCCCGCGTCGGTGCCAGCGATGAACTATCGCGCGGGCAGAGCACGTTCATGGTAGAGATGGTCGAGACTGCGCGGATTCTGAACACGGCCTCCGCCCGCAGCTTGATCATTCTGGATGAAATCGGCCGCGGCACCAGTACCTACGATGGCCTGAGTCTAGCCTGGGCCATCGTAGAGCACCTGCACGATAAGATCGGTGCCCGCACGCTTTTTGCCACCCACTATCTCGAACTGACTCAATTGCAGAACTCGCTACCGGGAGTGCGGAATTACAACGTGGCAGTAAAGGAGTGGGATGAGAACATCGTTTTCTTACATCGCATAGTGCCCGGCGGCGCCGACAAGAGCTACGGCATTCACGTTGCTCGACTGGCCGGCGTACCACACACGGTCAATCAGCGCGCCAAGGACATTCTCGAGCAATTGGAGACAGATCATCTGAACCATCGCGGCGATTCGAAAATAACCCCGCCACGGCGCAAGCCCGACTCGCCCATTCAACTGACGTTGTTTGAAATGGGGCATCATCCATTGATCGACAAGCTGCGCGAATTAGAGGTCTCTTCTATCACGCCCCTGCAGGCCCTGCAGTTGCTCGAAAAGTGGCAACAGGAGCTAGCTCGCGACGCGTAGACCTTCGTTAAACCGCGTGGGCATCGCCCCGCGCGTACTTTCCCAGCAGCGCGCGGCCCGTTGGACACGCGGTTTAACGAGCTTAGCCTACAACCAAATAGCGGCTAAGAATATTGCACAGGCGATCGTGCCGCAGACGGCCTTGCCGACGGTCCCCAACAATCTTCCCCAGAAAGCCGCATTGCCGATCTGCACGCTGGCATCCCAGTCCTTACCCGCCCACAGCTCGCCCAGCACAGCACCGGAAAACGCCCCGCCTGCGCCCAGCAATAGGGAGCCGATCAGTGAGCCGATGATCGGAATCGGGATCAGCGTACCACTGAACAGTCCAACAATCGCCCCCGCGATGGAACCCAGGATAGCCAGAGCGGTGCCACGCTTAGTGCCCCCCATGCGACTGGCTCCCAGCGCGCTCGCAGCAAATTCGAGCACTTCGCCAATTACAGCCACCAATACGATAGCCAGCGCGGGAACCATCGCCACGTAACTGCGGTTCAATTCCGGCAGTAGCAGCCAACCTACGAAAGCCATTGCGACAATCAGCCAGTTGCCTGGCAGTCCCAGCACATTGGCCGCCCACCCCAAGATGGCCAGCAGCGTGAACAAAGCAGCGATAGACAGATCGAGCATAGAGCTTATGTGGGGTAGAGTGAACGTGGAAAGAAAACGGTTTGAGTCAGCGAAGCGTCACGGAGTGAAATGCCTGGTTACTTCGAACCAATTTATAATACTCAGTATCCAAGACGATAGCGTAACGCGGCTACGACTGACGCCGGAGCAAAGACTCCAGCGAGCACGTTGCCTCGTTTCCATACCCGTTAACGCATAGTCTCTGAGCAGTCTTTGCTCAACCAATAGGCACATTGCATACGTTCGACGATTCGTCACCCGCCAGCGGAAAGGCGACGCGGCCAAATAGGCAAATTCAGCGGTGTCTGCCTTCACGCAATCAGCCTGCTAACGGACGCTCTGGCTCTGCTGGGGAATCCTGTCGCAATCCCACTCGGTGGCAAGCTGGGCATTGGAATACGATTTGCGTTGCTTCTGACGGCTTCCTGCCGCTTGTTGGAAGTCGCGGTATTAGGAGATTTTATGTGCGTCTAAACGTGCTGAGATCAGCCTCGCACTTAGATCTCACAGCAAAAAATTAACGAGGCTATTAAGTATGCGGAAACTTGGATTTCTGATCGACATGGATGGCGTTATTTACCGTGGCAGCCAACTCATTCCCGGCGCGGATGAGTTTATTGCGAGGCTGCATAGAGATGGCCATCCTTTCCTGTTTCTAACAAATAATAGCCAGCGGACTCGGCGCGACGTGGCGATGAAGCTGAAACGAATGGGAATCGACGTAGCCGAACAACACATATTCACATGCGCTATGGCAACTGCAAGGTTTTTGTCCAATCAGAAGCCTAACGGGACCGCATTCGTTATTGGCGAAGGAGGCCTCCATCAGGCTTTACACGTTAATGGATACTCGATTGTCGATACCGCACCTGATTATGTCGTGGTTGGCGAAGGGAGAACGGTAACGGCTGAAGCCCTGGAATCTGCCACGCAAATGATTTTAGCTGGTGCTAAGCTTGTGGCCACAAACCTAGATCCCAACTGCCCCACTGCCGTGGGAACTCGACCAGGCTGTGGGGCGATCGTTGCATTTCTAGAAACAGCAACTGGGAAAAAGGCGTTTAGTGTAGGTAAACCAAGTCCAGTGATGATGCGCGCTGCGCGGAAGCAACTTGGATTGGCAACGTCGCAAACTGTGATGATTGGCGACACGATGGAGACAGACATTTTGGGCGGAGTGCAGTTGGGCTACCACGCAGTATTGGTCTTGTCCGGTGGGACAAAAGCCAGCGACTTGGCTAACTTCGCATTTCGTCCGGACTCTGTTATTGATTCCGTAGCCGACTTAGCCGTACCCAGTTGCGACCTTTGGAAAAAATTCGGACAACGCAATACGGAAGAAGACTCCGTACCAGACATCGAGCAGTGGCGCATCATGCAACTCGCCGCTGAATAGCAGCCCAGCATATGCTACTCTTAGCCTTAGCGATGCGGTCTTTGTCGATGTGAGCGTTGTGGGGCGTGAAGAACAACGACCAGTCGCTTGGATTTACCAGAAAGACGAGCGACGGAGCGATCGGTGACTTTCTAGCTCTCTGTAGCGCCATCATGAAATGCTTCGGCCCGCCGTCACACGCTGCGCTCGTTACGAGCCTACGCGCCGCAGACGCTTATATCTTGACTGTGCTGGGTAGCTCGGCGGCCATGTGCTCAAACACGGACGACCAGTCGCCCATGCTGGGCTGACGAAAGAGTCGCACGCTTGGGTACCAAGGGGAGTCACGGCGGCCAAGTAACCACCGCCAGTCAGGCACGTAACCGAGCGCAATCCAAGTGGGTATGCCCAGGCTTCCTGCCAAATGCGCAATGGCCGTGTCGCTGGTGATGACAAGATCCAGCGAGTGCATGATTGCAGCCGTGTCCATAAACGCGCCGCTCGACTGGTCAACGTCGTGAGGCAGTAACACCAACGGTTGAGCTCCACGCCAAGCAGCGATTTGTTCGGTCCCTGCGCCGCGCTGCAGACTGTACCACTCGATGCTCGGCGAAGTAGCGAGGCTTTCAAACTGTGCCAGCGGCAGACTGCGATAGGCGTCCGCTTGATGGTCAGGATTACCCTGCCACGCAATACCGATGCGGGCCACCCCAGAGCGGCGCGGCAGTCGCTGTTGCCAATACTGAATTAGCTGTGGCGCAGCCCGCAAGTAAGGGATCGGCGCGGGAATGTTATCCGAGTCGACGCCCAACACATCGGCTGCGTCCAGGAGCGAACACTGCCAGTCGACTGGTTGCTGCCAGGGAATGTTATTCGGAAACACCGTCCCCAGGCCATCGGCCGTCTGCAGCAAGGCCAGCAGGGATGGTTGGCAATGCACAATGGTCTGCGCACCGCGCGCCTGCAGAAGTTTGGCGAAACGCACAAAATGCAGCGTGTCGCCCAAACCCTGCTCGGCGGTCAGTAGGATAGATTTGCCGGCTAGAGCGCTCCCGTCCCAGATGGGAATATCATCCCTGGTACGGTGCAGATCCCCCACGTGCCAGCGCCAGCGATATTCGGCCCAGCCTTTTTCGAACTCCCCTTTGAGCAGATAGATCACGCCTAGATTGCGGTGCAGCTCAGCCTCATGGGGATTCAGCGCCAGAGCCTGTTCGTAGTAGGCTTGGCCACGCTCCAAGTCGCCCGTCCAGACATGCAGAGTGCCGCGATTTTTGTAGGCGTTGAGGTAGTCGGGTTTGAGCTTGATGGCGCGTTCAAAGCAGCTATCCGCCTCAGCGTACTGGTCGATGTAGCGCAGCGAATTGCCCAGGTTGTTAAGCGCGATAGGAAAGTCCGGCTGGCGCTGCAGCGCCTCGCGATAGGCGGCGACAGCCTCAGCAAAGCGGCGTTGATCATGCAAAGCAATTCCGAGATAGCACCACGCATGGGCGCTGTGCGGGGCTGCGGCGATCACGCTGCGATAGATCTGCTCGGCTTGAACATAGTCCTTGCCTTGGTGGATCCGCCAGCCGAGGATGAGCTGCTGTTCGAGTGACTTCATGATTGCAGTCGTGACGCACAGAAGTGCAGTGTTTGCGTAGAGAAGTGCAGTGATTGAGAGGGGAATTATAGTCGCTGCGCGGTTGCTCCCAAGCCGCAGACCGATACACTACTGCAAATAGTCGCCGGGCCGCTCCGCCGGTTCGTAGACGCATTTCCGACCGCGGAGCGGTCGGGCGACTAAAATAGTCGCCGGGCCGCTCCGCCGGTTGGCAGACTCATTGCCGACCGGCGGAGCGGTCGGGCAGCTAAATACTATCGAAATACGGCTGGCGATGAGCATTAACTGGATCCT
>JBEBXX010000150.1:0-6038 GCA_040391435.1 Aureliella helgolandensis
CAAACCCGCTGCAGGCAAAAAGCTCAACGAAGCCAAGACTCGCGTCGACGCTGCACTCGCAGCCGCCGCGCAGCGACTGGCCGCCAGCGCGACAGCCGCATCGCCCAGCGGACCACTGCTCGACCCCACCTTGCCAGGCATACGACAGCACCTAGGACGCATCCACCCGATCACCCAGACGATCGAACACCTTAAAGAGATCATGGGGCGACTGGGCTTTGCCGTGGTAGAAGGTCCCGAGGTAGAGGACACGTGGCATAACTTCGTAGCCCTGAACATCCCCGAGGATCATCCCGCCCGCGATCCGCTGGACAATTTTTATCTCCGCGTGGCTGGCAAAACCGCCCTCGATACCTCGGCCCACGAGGCGCGCTTATTGCGCAGCCAGACCAGCACTGTGCAGATCCGCGTCATGGAGCAGACGCCGCCTCCGGTGCGCATCATTTCGCTAGGACGGGTCTATCGACCTGACGAAGCGGACGCTACGCACTTCCCCATGTTCCATCAGATGGAAGGCCTGTGGATCGACCAGCACGTCACCATGGCTCAGCTCAAAAGCGTGTTGCGCATGTTTGCCACCGCCTATCTGGGCGCCGACGTGCGCATTCGCTTTCGTCCCAGCTTCTTCCCGTTTACCGAACCGAGCGTCGAGGCCGATTTTCATTGGAACGACAACTGGGTCGAGTTCGGTGGGGCGGGTATGGTCGATCCCAACGTGCTGCGCGCGGTGGGCTACGACCCCGAACAGGTCAGCGGATTTGCCTTTGGCCTGGGAGTCGAGCGATTGTGCATGCGCCGCCACGGTGTGACCGACATCCGCGATTTGTATCGCAACGACTTGCGTTTCCTGCATCAGTTTTAAGCGTGGACCACTATGTTAGTTTGCTGGGAATGGTTGGCCGAATATGTCGACCTAAACGTGACCGCCGAAGCGTTGGCCGAGCGTTTCGCGATGACCGGGCTGAATCACGAATCGACCACCCGCGTCGCTAGCGATGTTGTTTTAGACCTCGAGGTCACCAGCAATCGTGGCGATTGCTTGGGGCACATCGGCGTGGCCCGCGAAGCGGCCGTGATCCTGGACAGCGATTTGCACATTCCACAACCGCAGCCCAGCTTGGGGCAGTCCACTGCCGCGGAGCTCGTGCAAGTGCAAAATCAGTCCCCCGAATTCTGCGCGCGTTACACAGCGCGTGTGGTGCGCGGCGTGAAGGTCGGCCCGAGTCCCGAGTGGTTGGTGCGCCGCTTGACGGCCGTGGGCGTGGCCTCCGTAAACAATGTCGTAGATGTGACCAATTATGTCATGCTCGAATGTGGCCAACCGCTGCATGCCTTCGATCTACAGCAGTTGCGCGGTGGACAAATCATCGTCCGCGCAGCCAAAGACCGCGAGAAGCTGACCGCCCTGGATGGCCGCGCTTACGAACTGGATGCCCAGATGCTGGTCATCGCCGACAGCGACCGAGCGGTAGCCATCGCTGGCGTCATGGGAGGTGTCGACACCAAGGTCTCCGAGCAGACCAGCGATGTACTGGTCGAAGTGGCTACCTTTGAGCCATTGAGCGTGCGCCGCACCGCGCGACTCCTCAAACTGCACAGCCCCTCATCGTTCCGCTTTGAACGCCGACCCGATCCGGCCGGAGTCGACTGGGCCAGCCGCCGCTGCTGCGAGTTGATCCTGCAGGTCGCCGGCGGCGAAGTCTGCCGCGGCCTCGTCGATGTCGGCTCAGCGCCCGCGCAGCCGCCTCAAATCGAATTGCGAATCGCTCAGATCACGCGCGTCTTGGGCATTGATATTCCGTTGACAGAAGTCGAGCGGATATTGGTCAAACTGGGCTGCCAAGTCGACCGCGCGGCAGCCAGCCAGGCACAGGCCAGCCACCCCGAGCAGGCCCGCCAGTGGGTCGTGCTGCGAGTCGTTCCGCCCACCTGGCGCGGCGACTTGACGCGCGAAGTCGACTTGATCGAAGAAGTGGCCCGCATCTACGGCTACGAAAAGATTCCAGAAGATGTTTCGGTGCCACTGCAGATAGCTGAGATCCGCCCCAAGGATACCGCCATGGCCCGCGTTCGGCACACGCTGAGCGCCTACGGTATCGATGAAGCCATGACGACCAGCGTCGTCCCCGAGGCCTTCGAAAAATTCGGTAGCCCTTGGAGCGAACAACCTCCGCTGCAAACCGAGACTCCCTTACTGGTCGGCTCACGCACACTCCGCCGCTCGTTGATCCCGAGCCTCTTGGCCGCGCGGCACAACAATCAAGTGCAGTCGATACGCAACGCGCAGTTGTACGAATCGGCCAGCCTCTACCTAAGCGGCACGGCTACCGACGCACTGCCGCAACAAGTGGCCGCTCTGGCACTCGTCACCCAGGGCGATCTGCAAATCGCCACAGGCATCGTCGAGGAATTGATCGCTCAAGTTGCCGACCGCGATGCGCAACCGCAGTGGCTCGCCTGCCAACATCCACTGTTCGCCGACGGCAGTCTGCAACGTGTCACGCTCAATGATCGATTGCTGGGCTACGTCGGCTTGATCAGCCGCCAAGCTCAGCAGGCGATGTCGCTTGAGCACCCCGTCGCCGCCGCTGAGCTGAACGTCGATGAGCTGACGGCTGTCCTCGAACCGGTTCGGCAAGCCAGGCGCGTCAGCTTGTTCCCCGCCGTGACGCGCGACTTGAACTTCATCGTCGATGAAACGATGCGGTGGAGTGAGTTTAAAGCGGTCTGCCAAGCCGCTGTGACCGACAGCTTGCTGCAAGAGGTTGGCTATCTCGAGACCTACCGCGACACCAAGAAAGATGGTACCGGTAGAAAGCGGTGGCTGCTGAGTCTACATTTCCAGAGCCTCGACCGGACGCTCACCGGGGACGAAGTCGACGCGCAGGTGGCGCGCATCATCGCCGCCTGCGAAGCCCAGTGCGCTGCCAAACTGCTTTCATAGCTCACGCTGCGACAGTTATTTCTGGCCGGTCGCTTAGGTGACAGGGGGGGCTGCCATCTGGTAAACTGCGGCTACTCAAGCTACGATCGAACGCTCACTAGGGCGTCGCTCAACTAGGTAAGGTGACCACGATGATATTAACGCTGGAAAACCAAGCGGACGGCAACTGCTACGTATCTGTGGCGGGACGTATCAGCCAAACCGCCGTCAATGTTCCGCAGACCCAGTTGAATGAACAGCTTGGCGTGGAAAGCTTGAATCAGAAAATCCTGGTCTCTCTACAGCAAACCGACTATATCGACTCGAGCGGTATTGGCTGGCTGCTGGCCACCGACAAGCAGATTCGGGATAGCGGCGGGCAGCTCATCCTGCATTCGCTGCCACTGGACATCCAACACGTGTTCGGCTTGATGAAGCTCAACACCGTTCTTAAGATCGCCAAAGACAAAGCACACGCCACCGCGATTGCACTAGGGGATAACCATGCTGGCTGACTCGCAACATCCTCTGCCTCCCGAATTGGCATCGATTCAGTCGCGAGAACCGCGCGAAGCTCTGGATGTGATCCTAGAACATGCGGCGCGAGCCGAAGCCAGCGATCTGTTCATTCAACCCAACGGAAACCACTACTCGATATCCTATCGGCAAATGGGCATGGTGTGCCCGATGGTCATCGTTTCCAACGAGCAAGGCATGGCCCTGGTGAACTTGATCAAATCGGCCGCTGGAATGGATCTGGCCGAACGCCGCCATCCGCTCGATGGACGCTGGCGACATCCCATCGGTGACACGAGCTTTGATTTCCGCATCAATACGATCGGCACGCACTACGGTGAAGACTTGGTCATGCGCCTGCTAGCCACCGGCGGCGACTCACTCCGCTTGGACAGCCTGGGGCTGATTGGCAATCAAGCCTCGGACCTGCGGGCGATACTCAAAAGCGGCAGCGGCCTAGTGCTCGTCACCGGGCCGGTTGGAGCAGGCAAGTCGACCACCCTCTACGCCTGCCTCAATACGCTCAACAACGGCTCACGAATGATTATCACTCTGGAGGACCCCGTCGAAAAATTGATCAAAGGCATCCGCCAGTGCCAAGTCATGCCCAAGATCGGCATCGGCTTTTCCGAACTGTTGCGCGGCGTGCTCAGGCAGAGTCCCGACGTGATTATGATCGGAGAAATTCGCGACGAAGAGACGGCCGACACGGCTGTGCGGGCCGCCAGCAGCGGACATTTGGTGATGTCCACGCTCCATTCGCCGATGGCCGCAGGCGCCGTGCAAAGCATGTTGGCCTTCGGCGTCAATCCATTCTTTCTAGCCACTTCATTGGTGGGCGTGGTGGCCCAGCAGTTGGTGCGACGGCTCTCTCCCACGTCGCGCAAGGCATATGACGTCAGCCACTCTCCCGAAACGTTCTCCGATGTCCAGCAGTACTTGCAACCCGGCGAAGGCTCTGTGATCTACGGTCCCGATGAAAACGATCCCAACTCGCGGGGCGGATATGTTGGACAGACCGGGCTGTTTGAGGTTCTACCGATCAATCGAAAACTGAAGAATTTGATCGCCCAACGAGCCGCCTCGACGGAGATCCAAGCTGCCGCTCTAGAGCGTGGGATGCTCGACTTCAGCCGCGCTGCGCTACTCAAAACCGCACAAGGTGTAACCGGCATCGAAGACATCGGACGCCTGATCCCCGCTATTGAACTGGACGACTATGGACACGCCTCAGCCTGACGGCACCTTGATCCAACTTGGTTTTGCGACCGCCATCCTCCCCGACCTGTCTCTGGCCGAAGTACTGCGCCTGGCCGCGCAGATCGGCTACGACTGCGTGGAGGTTATGTGCTGGCCTCCAGCCAGCGGAGCGGAGCGTCGATACGCGGGCGTGACGCACATCGATGCTACCGATCTTTCGCCGGAAAAGGTGCGCGAGATTGCTGGCCTGATCGCCGAGACTGGCGTGCACATCAGCGCCCTAGGCTACTACCCAAATTGCTTGGCACCCGATCGCGCCGAAGCGCAGCAGGCCGTCGAACACTTGAAACGAGTCATGCGGGCTGCAACCGAACTGGGCATCCCGCGCGTCACCAGCTTCATCGGCCGCGACTTCACGCAAAGCGTCAATGATAATTGGCCACGCCTGCTCGACACCTGGGGGCCCTTAGTCGAACTGGCCGACCAACTGCAATTAAAGATCGGCATCGAAAATTGCCCCATGCTGTTCTCCGCAGACGAATGGCCCGGCGGAAAAAACATTGCCACCACGCCTGCCATCTGGCGGCGGTTGTTCCGCGACTTGCCCAGCCCCAATCTAGGACTCAATTACGACCCGTCCCACTTTGTGTGGCAACAGATGGACTACCTTAAACCCATCCGCGAATTCATCGACCGCATCCACCACGCGCACGCAAAAGACGTGCGCTTAGATCGGATCCGGCTGGACGAAGTTGGCATTCTAGCGCACCCGCTGGAGTACCACACTCCGAAACTGCCCGGCCTAGGTGACATCAACTGGGGGCAATTCTTTTCCACTCTCTTGGACGCCGGTTACCGCGGCCCCGTGTGCGTTGAAGTCGAAGATCGCGCTTATGAAGTCTCGCTGGCCACTCGCCAGGATTCGCTGCGGCAAAGCTACCGCTATCTAAAGAATTTTATTCCTTAGCCCAGCAGCGCAGTCGGCAATTCGCTTTGCAGAATCGCGAGGATTCGCAGTTTGCATTCGCCTACTCAATCAACGCGCAGCCAGTAGTTTAACGCCGAGCCGCAGCAGGCCGCAATTGCACCGCTCAACTGGCCCAGCCCGCCAGGCTGCTTTGCACCACAGTCCCTACCAATTCGATTGATCGCGGCCTGCGCAGGCGACGGCACAGCCCAACTCTCAATTCATACACCACACCATAGTTTCCTAATGGTATTAGTTTTACTTTTTTGTGGGTATAAAAGGACGTAAGAGCAGATTCTGATCGCGGAGCGATAAGCGACACTAGTGCTCCCTCCACACCTCACCTCCATAGCTCACCTCCATAGCTCACCTCCATCCTCTTTCATTCCCAGCCTTGCCGTTCCGGCCTATAAAACAGATTCTGATCGCGGA
>JBEBXX010000151.1:0-6029 GCA_040391435.1 Aureliella helgolandensis
GCTGTACAGACGGGGACGCAGTTTGACCGAGGTACGATGCAGCAGACCTTGGCCGCTTTAGGCAATCGCGTCTTTCTGATGAACAACGTCCACGACGACGCGCCCACCATTTTTCAAACTCGCTGGGCCATGTCGTTCCTGCGCGGTCCGCTCAGTCGCGATCAAATTCAGACTCTCATGCAAGGGCGGCGTGCTGCAGTCGTATCGACCGAGCCTCAGACAGACGGTATTGCTTCAGCTACATTTTCAAGGCCATCTTCAGCAGGGGCTACAGTAGAACCTTCAGCAGCGGCTTCAGCAGTGCCGCCTGCGGCGGGGCAAATCTCCGCGAACTCGTGGCCAACGGAGCAGGGGAGGCGGCCCATCGTTCCGAACGAGATCGCCGAACGCTTTTCGTTACCATCGCCATCGCCGCGAGAAGTTGGCCGACTCGTCTATCGCCCGGCTTTGCTGGCCCATGTCGCTTGCCACTACGTTCGCGCTTCCGCCGACTTAGATGACTGGGCCGACCAGACGCTGGTCTATAATCTTCAGGCACAGAAGCTCGTCGGTGGACTACCCAGCGACGTATGGCAGCGGGCGCAGTCGCCGTTACCGGGCCAGCTTCAGCTCAGCCTGCAGCCCGAGGAGGGCTATAGTTTCGATGAACTGCCTGGCGACATGCTCAACCCAAAACAGTACAAGGCCTGGGCTAAGGACCTAGCTGATCACCTCTATCGCCGCCTGCCTGCCCGACTGTATCGCTGCGCTGAGCTGAAAAAGACTAGTCGCTTGGGACAGGACGAGTTGGACGCGCGCCTCTCCTGGGGACAGGAGCTACGTGAGTTGCGCGATGCTGAGCGAGATAAGCTGCGTAGCAAGTTTGCTAGCAAACTAAGCAGTCTCCAGTCTAAAATCCGCACGGCCCAGCAGCGTCTTGATCGTCAGCAGGCGCAGTACGACAACGAAAAATGGAATACAGCGCTCAACGTCGGACAAACCATGTTGGGATGGTTAGTCGGTAGCAAGGCTAGATCTTCTGGCACCGCCGCAAGTCGCAGCCTGGGCCGCGCGGCTCAGGAGCGCAGCGACGCGCGGCAAGCTACCGCAGAGCTGGAGGACTTGCTCCGCGAAAAACGGGCATTGGAACTGGAGTGCGAGCAGGAAGTCAGCGCCGTCGCCGACCGTCTGCGCCCCGAGACGTTAACGCTCGAAGCCATTGAAGTCCCGTGTCGCAAGGGAGACATAGACGTCAAGCTGCTAGCTTTGCTGTGGATCCCCTGCCAGATTGACTCAATTGTCGTGGATCGCTCCGCGATCCTTGCTCCTTTCTCCTCCAACATCTGAGCATCTACCGTAAGCCGTACCTAAATACCAAGACCTCAAAGCATAGGCAAAAGCCCTCTGCCCTCTAGCCTCACACCGCGGAGCGGTCAGCGACCAATTGTCAAGTTGCGCAAACTAGCGCATCACTGCCGACAGCGCCTTTTGAGAACCAGTTCAAAAGCCCGCTTTGGCTGAGCGCCCGCTGCCATAAGTTCGATGGTACGCTGTGGGGGGCTGTCAATACACCGCAGCCTCGTTGGTTCTATGTCGCTGCAAAGTCTGGGAGCAGAGAGGATGGGCGATTCCATACGAAGCCTGCTGCGCCGCACATCGAGCTGCAACCGGCCGTGGCAGCTATCCGCTGCGCTTGCGCTGGGGCTGTTGTGTGGGCTGCTACCCAAAGCCAGTCTACTGTTCTGTGGTTTGGCTCTATTGTGCTGCTGTCTGCCCATTCATTTGCCACTGGCCGCTTGCACTTGTTTTCTACTTTCATTCTTGGCTGGACCGTTAACTGAAACCGCGGGGCGCGCGGGGCTGTGGTCGCTGACCCACTCGAGTTTGGCGGATATATGGACTTCGCTGGACGCCCTGCCTTGGCTGCCGTGGGTGGGTCTGAACAACTCGGTCGTGCACGGCAGCCTGCTGATAGGGCTCGGCCTCGCACTGCCCGTCTTCTTTTTGACCAGACCGCTGGCGTCTAGCCTGTCTCCCTATCGAGCGAGCCATTTAGCGACTGCGGTTGATCCGGCATTCAGGCATGAGCCGACACCCGCGGTTGCCGCTCGCAACTCGCAGATGCGCTGGAAGCCCGCCGCGGCGGCTGCTCCTGTACTCGCCACTCAAGATCTCGCTGACAAGCCGAGCGCGCCACCACTGCCTATGGAACTAGCTTGGGATGGTCTAGCTGCACGCGGCGCAAGCGACTGTTCAACTGGTCATTTTAAGGTTGATGAAAATACCTGTCTTGAACTGGAGAAGTTATTGGCTACATGCAATGCAGATCATGCGCACGATGTGAGTGCCACACAAGTTGCTCAGCGTGCGGCTCAAATGGCCGAGTACGTCGATGAGCTGCTGTCCGCCTGTGAGCCAGAGCCGTCGACTTCTACCAGCTCATTTGCGACAACCAGTCCGTCGGGGAGCACATTGTTTATTCACCAATCGCAACAACCTACCGTGGTTCAGCCCTACGTTCAACCGGCGGAGCCCAACCGAGAGCCAGCGAGCTCGCGCCAGGCAATTCATACGCAGTCAGTGGATTCGCGTGGAAACACAGGCCTGGCTGAACTAGCGACACGTCGCGCCGCCGGAGACGCACAACAAGCGGATACGCTGCGCTACTTATTGGAGCATTTGCGAGCGATTAAGGATAAGGTCTAACCACATGCCGATCAGTAGATGCCGTATGCGTTGGGCGACTGTCGCTTTGCTGATCGCCTGTGGTGGGCTGTTAATTCAGCCTGCGCGGATTCGGCTACAGCGAGTGTGGATAGCCGCCGTACTCGGCCCCCAATTTACTGTCGGTGAGATTGTGTACCATGGCCAAAGTTCGATAGTCGAGGTGCGCGACCTGAGTTGGCAAGGTACAGCCACTGCGAATCCGCGTACAAAAAACAGTGCTGGAGTTTCGGCCAGCAAGTTTGTCGTAAGTGCTCCGCGCTGCTGGCTGGGAGTCGACCGAGAGCGATTAGCCGATGGACGGATCTACTTGCCCAAAGTCATCCTCCAGGATGCCATCATCACGGCCGCCAACACCTTCCCCGGAACCAATGACAAGTTGGAGGACTGGAGACACGCGGTGGCGCGGCATCAGCAACAGTTCGAGTGGCGAAGCCTAGAGCAGCGCGCAAATTGCCTGACGGCTGCTGATCATTCGCTGGCTGCGTGGCTGCTCCGCACCGAGGATTTGGTCAACCGCTCTCGGAGCATTTTAGCCATCGCTGCGCGTATTGAAGAAGAGACGGAGACGATGGATAATCCCTTGCGCTCCGAAGGCTCCCTGCGCGCGCGATTGGCACGCTATACGGAATTGATCGCTGCGCAAGGCACGCTGCGCAAGCAGTCGGAGGACATCGACAGCGACCTAGCTCGTGAGACTGAACGACTGGCGGAAGTGCATGGGCAAGACACGCGGGAGTGGAGACGGACATGCGCTCAGATCCAAGCCCGCGCTGGGCATGAGAACTCCGATTTAGGACTCGATCAACGCTTGGCGTTGGTTCTAGCACAAGCCGGCTGGGATCAGCTAGCGGCGTTTGGAGAAATCGTGGCAAATACAAGCCACGCAGCCGCCAACTATCGGGCCGCGGACTACGACGTGACCGTGCGGGCCGGCACTCTCGCGAACGACCATATGCACTGCTCCGAACTTAAAGCTTCCGGCGAATTTCGCTGCGCACAATTCAGTTCACCATTTCACACCAACGGCTCCTGGCGTGTGGCCCAACAACGACCCGGTGAAGTCTTCCGCGAACTGAAGTTTGTGACGCTCTTTGATCGCCGCAACTATCAATTGGAAGTAACCGGCAGCCATGATTCGCGCGTCTCATCTGGGATTGACATGCGGATCCGAATGCTCAACCGTCGTGTCGCTGCGCGGGCCAAGGCGGATGCTGCCGGAGACGGTATCACGATCAACGCGCTAACGCCCGTCACGGCCAGTTTGACTTCTGCGGCTGGGCAATTGAGTGGAACTCTGTGCATTGCTGCGGAAGCCTTGCCGATTCTTGCGAACGAGCCAGCGCGCGATTACCTGGCAGACTTACAGATTTTCTTAGACAACACTCCGGCCGAGCAGCAACGTCAACCGCTGCAGTTTGAGGTGAGTGGCACTTGGCAAATTCCGGAGTTTAAACTCAGTCAACCAGCCGCCCCGTGGTTGCAAGACGCAGCGGAAGGCATCATTAGCCAACAGTCACAAGAGGTCGTTGCTCAGGCTCAGTCAAAGCTTGATGCGGAATTTACACTGCGCATCGATCAGATGCGGCAGAGGATCTCGGTGGCAGTCCACGCAGCCCAAGCGGCGATGTCTCAGGACGAGAGCAGACTCTTGACCAGCCAGCAAGGCCTGCAACAGCGATTGGATGAAATCAATGGTGCCGAGTTCGCTCGTCGCGCAGGCCCAGTCCAGCGCTAAGGCCGTGGCGAAAATTCGGTGCCGCACTGGCTAGTCAATTTCCATATTGGTCAGACGAGAATATTTAGCGCGCACAACGCTAAAATTGTCAACTGCACCAGTGCTCGAGAGTTTTTGACTGACCTCATTGAGGGTCAAGTAGAGCGCGGCTACGCGAGGGCTCTTGCCAGCCGCCGCGAGCATGGGGGACGACAAACGCGCCAAGGCTGTTTGTGGTTCGGCCCGCAGGTCAGCCAACAGATCGCGCAGCTCTCTATCGCCGATCGTGCGATTGCTAACGACGGCATCAATAGCCTGAAGCGAAGCGCGGGCTTCACCAGCCTTCGTATCAGGCCAGAGAACGCTAGCGCAGCTCAGCAAGTTCAACCAATGGCTGTCCTCCTCGGACTTGGCCGCACGATATTGCAGTTGATCGACAAGTCCTGTCAGCGCAGCAGGGCTCTGAGGACTTGATAACAACTGCTGGCGACCCGCATCGTCGACGATTAACAGTCGCTGGAAGCAGTCTAGTGCCGCATCGCTTAGTCCCGTTAAGTGAGGTGCCATATCCCGGCAAAAAGCCCGCAGACAGGCGGACTGCTCGTGCAACACAGACGGCTGCTTGGCTACCAGGGCGGCTATAACGGATTGTGCCTGCTCCGATAATACGCAGCGTCCAGTGGGTGTCTCAACGGCAATCAGTCCTAGGATTTCGACCAGGGAATCGGGCCGCTCTGCAAGTTGACTTACCATCTCGGGAGCCAACGAATGCCTGGATTCGATTATTGCCCGGAGTGGTCCCGCCAGCGCCAAAAATTCGGTCCATCGACTCGACTCGGCGAGCGCCTTGAGCGAGACCACTAAGACCTCTGGCAGCGACCGGCGTGGCGGTCGCTGATAGGCGACGGCATAAGAGCTTGAGCTGCTGTTCGAAAGCGAGAAAGTGACCACTAGATAATCAGCCACCGCCTGCTTGAATTGCCGGGCGTCCTTGCACGCCAGATCGATCTCATCCAACGCGTTGAGCGTGGCCGCGCTGGGCTGCAGCACGAGGTCGACCAACCGCTGAAGCAGATCTTCACAGATGGGAGCGTCGAAGCGACTGGCAATGAAGGTCATATAACCAACCAGTCGTCGCTGGTCTTCCGCATGCAACTGATCCAGGGCCCCTAGGAACTCAAACAATTGCCCTTGCCGACTCCCCTCGAGTCTAGATTTTCCGTTATCCGCTCTGGGCAGCATCAGGGCGCTGAGCAGGTTAAGCCAGCTCGGGAACAACAGTTCGTAAGCGAAGGCCTCCGTGTATTGCGGAAGCGGCTTTAGGCCTGAGAAGTAGTGCGCGTCGGCCAAGATGGCGCGGAGCAATGTCACCGCCGGGCCCTTGATCGACTCGTCGGAGCTAAAACGCAGGGCCACAACCAAGCGTTCAAATTCCTCCAGTTCCTCCCGCTGGAGCTGACTCAACTCGGCAGGCGGCACCTGAAAATCGTTGCCAGGCGCTGGTCTATCGTGGCTGGCCTCTGCAGTGTCGGCAGCATCTACGGAGGCGATGACACACAGGCGATCTAGCAATCCGTAGAGTTTATTTAGCTCGGGGGGTAGTCTGTTG
>JBEBXX010000152.1:0-6027 GCA_040391435.1 Aureliella helgolandensis
AGCTAGAAGCATACGCCACTCGCAAGCTAGAAGCATACGCCACCCGCAAGCTAGACACTTAGGCTACAGGCTTGCGAACAGCCAGAGTCCAGTGACGATCGCTAGTGGCTTGAATCGCCTGGGGGGCAATGCCCAGCGGCGCGGCCTGGCACCTAACCTCGTCCAGGGTTAATGCAGCGTGCAGCGATTGCCTCAAGAGCTGCTGATTGGCCGGCGTTTCCTGGGCCGCGTGGAGCTGCACTAAGCTCTCGACCTGGTCGGCGGCCTGGGGTCGCAGCAGATCGCGGGCGAACACCCAGCCGCCCGGCTTGCACACGCGCCACATCTGCGCCAATCCCACAGCCGGATCGGGCAGGTGATGCAACCAACTGTTAGACATCACACCGTCGAACAGATCATCCGCAAACTCAAGCTGCTTGCCGTCGCCATGATGCAGTTGAATGCGATTCTCGCACTGGCCAATGGCTACGTTAATCTTAGCCAAGTCGAGCATGCTGGGAGCTGCATCGCAAGCGACGACGCGGCAAGGGCGATAGCGGCTACACAGTTCGACGGGGATCAAGGCGGTGCCAGTGCCGACGTCAAGCACCACGCTATCGTCGGCCTGCGGGTCGACCGGCCCGGCTGTCAAAAGCTCGGCTGCCAATAGATCTGTTACAAAAGCCGCATTGACCGCTGCATGATCCATCCCGTTATAGTCCCACGCTTCGGCGGGACTGTTCATGCACTCGGGTTCGAGAGTTCTGTCTAGCACTACCTTAGCCGTTGGACTGAACCAAGTCAGTTTTGGATTCGGATTCGGATTCGGATTCGGATTCGGATTCGGTCGCAGTTGCAGCTTGCGAATCGCCCGCATCACTAGAGCCTTCCAGTTCGCTGTCGCCGCTCGACTCGGTCGACACGCCAGTGGTGTAGCCTGGCGACATCGATTCACTCGACTGGCTCTGTTCGTATTGGCTCTGTTCGTATTGGCGATTGATCAACGTCGAGAGCTGAAACGCATTCTGCAGTTCGACTGGGTTGAAGAAGCGAATGTTGCCGGTGTACTGCGATTCGACGCGGTTCTTAACCATCAACTCATTCCACGACAGGCCGCTGGCAAGGTGCCACGCCGCAGCTTGAGCCGTATTCTGCGGAACTTGTCCAAAGCCCAGCAGGCCGCACAGTTGTGCCACGCGTGGGTCGTCGTTGACTTGTTCGATCGGCACGATCTTGTACTTCATGCGTGGGTTGGGATCGACTTTGCCGTGTTCCAAGCAGACGCAGGGGACCTTCATCTTGCGGGACTTGTCAGGCTCGATACGGAACATGCCGCCCATACCTCCCATGCCGCCCATACCTCCCATGCCCATGCCACCCATGCCACCGGTCTTGCCGCACTTTCCGATGACTACCATGCCGCCGCCCATCCCGCCCATGCCGCAGCCCTGCCCCTGGCAGCCGCCCATACCACCCATACCACCGCCCATGCCGCCCATGCCGCCCATGCCACCCATCCCCATGCCGCCCATGCCCCCCATACCCATGCCACCCATACCCATGCCGCCCATCTGGCCGAGCACATGTACGGCACCGAAGGCCTTGGGCACAGCCACGTTGATCGGCTTGTTACCCTTGTTCTTGATGACTACGGTCGCTTCCGAGGCATCCTTGGGATAGAACTCGACCTCGATGTGGCCTTCGTCGATGCCTTGAAACATTTCGACCGTCTGGATGTCCTGCTTCTCCGCCACGTTACGAGCGTCCACACCGGGCTCATTTGACTGGGCGGTGGGCACGAGGGCCAACGCTAACAACGAGAGCATGCTTAGGAGGGACGAAAATTTGCGGTGCATAGAATCCTCTGCTTTCTCAACCAAACCGTGTGCGAAAGTGGCGCGGCAATGTATCTTGGCAATGTACTTTGGCAATGTTTTACTGAACAACACTGTCGTTTTACTGAACAACACTGTCGTTTCACTGAACAACAATGTCGCTCTGTTCCTGTCGACAAGGCGCTCCTGAACAGGATGCAAAGTCACATGCACGCGGTGCGTGACATCGTAACGCACTGCGGGGGACGACTCCATATTAGTCAATGCGGAGCATTGCTCCAAGCATTTTCTTGGTGCCCCGCTGCGCTTCTGGGGCGATTCTTCTGCCGCGGCAGTCAAAATACGCTCGAATTTTGGACTCAGCGGCCCCGAGCTGTAGTAGCCACCCAGCATTTTGGTAGGCTTGGCAATCGTCGTTTGGTTTGATAGTCTCTGACCCCATATGTTGTCTAGTTTTAGCAACACCTGCGGCCTTTCGCGTTGACAATATCGATCCATCGGCCGTCAATTCGACATTCCCCCACAACCTTTTGAGGATTTACCCATGTCGCTATTTGTAGGCGAAGCTCTGGTAGGCGATGGCAATGAAGTAGCTCACATCGACTTGATGATTGGCAGCAAGACCGGACCCGTCGGCATTGCGTTTGCCAATGCCCTGTCCACTCAGAGCGAAGGCCACAGCAATCTGCTGGCGGTGCTCGAGCCGAATCTGCCGGTCAAGCCATCGACCGTGATGATCACCAAAGTGACCATCAAGGGAATGAAGCAGGTCGTTCAAATGTTTGGCCCGGCACAGTTCGCCGTGGCTAAAGCCGTAGCCGACCAAGTTGCCGCGGGCGTCATCCCGGCGGATCAAGCCGAAGAACTGGTCATCGTGTGTGGCGTGTTCATTCACCCAGCCGCTGAAGACAACGCCAAAATCTATCAATACAACTACGAAGCCACCAAGGCTGCTATCGCCAATGCGATGCAAGGCAAACCATCCACACAAGATGTGACCGCTAAAAAGGACACTGCCGCTCACCCGTTCAAAGGTTTTGACGCGTAAGTGGACCTGCTCTCGTCCGCTGCCAATTTCATCAGCCGTCGCCTTCGTTTTGAAGGCGACGGTTTTTTTGGCTAGATCCTCTACAATTCAGTACGTCCTACCGATGCGCACTATTTAATCGGAGCCCAGCCATGCCCGGTCCACTGATCTTGATTCAGCTCGATTCCGATGTGCACCCCAGCGTCTTCGACGCGGTCGTCGCCATCGATTCGGGCGTCGAGCAACTCTTGCAGTATGGACAAGTCCAAATGCAAGATGTGCTTGGCTTGGTGCACGGGGCGATGTTTACGCGTGGTCCGGACCAATTGTCTGCCACGGCCATCTTCATCGGTGGCTCCGACGTAGCCGTCGGTGAAGCCTTGGCAGCGGAAGTCACTCAGGCTTTTTTCGGGCCCATTCGCGTTTCGATTATGCTCGATGGCAATGGGTCCAACACAACTGCCGCCGCAGCCGTGCTGTGCGCAGCTCGACATCTCGAGCTGGCTTCCATCGACGCACTAGTCCTAGGTGGTACGGGCCCAGTCGGTCAGCGCGTCGCTCGATTGTTAGTCCAGGCAGGAGCCAAAGTTCGTCTCGCCTCGCGCGATGCCTCGCGCGCAGCGCAGATCTGCCACCAGCTAGGCGAGTCAGCCAGCCAGGCGCACGCCGAAGGACACGCCCGCGTCCCAGGTGACGCGCAACTTACAGCAATCGGCACGGCCGACTTGGACCAACACTTGCCACAGGTCAACGCCGTGTTTGGTTGCGGTGCCGCAGGCGTGCAACTGCTCAGCGAGTCCCAGTTAAAACAGGCCGGCGGATTGAAGGTAGCTATCGACCTCAATGCCGTCCCTCCGCAGGGTCTGGCGGGCATTGCCGCCGCCGATAAAGCCGTCGCCCGCGACGGCCGCGTCGACTATGGTGCCATCGGCGTGGGTGGATTGAAAATGAAGATCCACCGCGAGGCGATTCGCAAGCTATTTACTCGCAATGATCTGGTGCTCGACACAGACGAGATCTTTCAAATCGGCCGCCAGCTCGAAGTGGCGAGAATGGTTTAGGGCGGTCGATCTGTTACAGCCAGCAGCCCCAGCTCTCGCACGTCTTCTCCAGCGATGTGGCTGGCAAAGCCCTGCGGATCCATAGAATCAGAGATCCAGATCGGGCCTTCAGGAGAGCCTGACCCAGTCGCTCTGCTGGGTCAGATGGGCTGCGGGCGGACTGCCGGCTACCCCCGCGCGGCTCGCGGCACTCACGCCCGCCTGGGCCAGTCGCCCATGAGCCACGTGGGGTAACCATAGCGACTTCTCGACCAGCTCGATCAGCTCGTGGGGATCGACCGGTTTGAGCAGACAGAACACCCCGCCATGGGCCGACAACCGCGGTAGCCAGTGGCTCGATATCTCCGGGACTAAGAAGATGACCGGAACGTCGCGAGCGATTTCTGGTCCGCGCAATTTGGCAGCAAAATCGCACCCACTGTCCAAGGCCTCGATGGACAACACGATTACATCGAACTGGCCCTCAGCGATTGAGCGCAAGGCCATCTCTTCATTGCGCGCCAACACGGCTCGGTGTCCTTGCATGTCCATCACGGCCCCCATGGCAGCTAGCATCAAGGGGTCGCTGTCGATCAATAGGACCGTCGACGCGGCAGCATCCATGCGCAAGAAAGTCATCGTCGCTGCTCCTCAGTGTGAGTTGGTGAAAGCCTCATTGCGTGTGAGCCCATACGTACGCTATCCAAAGAGCGATAGTGTAAGTGCTAGATCTGGTAGTTGACTTCGGGCTTCATGTCATCAGGTAGACTGCCACGCAAACGCAAGTTGGGTTTTTCCAAAACGACGGTGGTATGCGGCGCTACGGTACTGGTGATCCACACGCTCGAACCAATCGTGCTATCGTGCCCCACGATGGTGCGTCCACCGAGAATAGTCGCATTGGCGTAGATCACCACGCGATCCTCGATGGTGGGGTGGCGTTTTTGTCCACGTATCAACTGTCCATCTTTATCCGTAGGAAAGCTGAGGGCACCGAGCGTGACTCCTTGGTAAATTTTGACATTCGATCCAATGTCGCACGTTTCGCCGATTACGACGCCCGTCCCGTGGTCGATGAAGAAGTACTCGCCGATCGTGGCCCCGGGGTGAATGTCGATCCCGGTATCGCGATGAGCCCATTCCGTCATCATGCGTGGAATGAAGGGAACGCCCAGACGCCTTAATTCGTTGGCGATGCGATAGATTGTGATGGCTTCCAGGCCCGGGTAGCAGAAGATGACTTCGTCGCGACTGCTAACGGCCGGGTCACCGTCAAAGGCCGCTTCCACGTCCGTCGCCAACACGCGCCGCAGCTTGGGCACCTGCTCCAAGAAACGAATGGCGATCGCTTGACCTTTGGCCTCGTAGTCGAACTGGTTCTCACAGTCGCTGGCCCGATTGTGGACACGATCGTCGTGGTGCAGGGCTCGGCCAACCTGAGTGGTCAGTTTATCGTGCAAACGGTCGACCAACTCGCCCACATGGTACATCACGTTGCCGACGTGCAAGCCCTCGCGACGGCGGAAACCGGGATAGATGATGTCCTTTAAATCGTCGAGTATTGAGACGACTTCTTGATATTTGGGCAGCGGACAATGGCCCAGGTGATTGATGCGATCGTTATCGCTATACGAGGCCAGGATCTTTTCAGTGAGCGAAGGGAGTTGCTCTTTAAGTCGAAAATCGGTTGCCATGGCTCTCCGTCTTAATTCTTCGCCGCTCCCACCCCAGTGTGCGATGGCGACGCGGTGTTAAATTCTCGTCAAGCTAACTATTCTACCCAGACTTTCGAAATCTGTGCGAGGGCTGCCTCAGTACATAGGCATCGTCTGAGCTGACGGCCAGAGTCACGTCGATCCCACCGCCGGCTCCCTCGACACCGGGCAGGGCAGGTGCCTCGCGCCCAGCTTGAGCGGCGAGCGAACTGAGGCGGTCGAGCCAATCGCTGTCGCCGTACAGCAGATCGACGATCTGCTCGGAATTCTGACCAACTACATTTGCGATCGGATCGCCATTGTCAGACAACTGAAACTGCATTTCGTAAGGCCCGGTGACTCCCTGCCCAGCCAGCCAGCCGCGGAACTGATCGGAAAAAGCGGTCAGCTTGTTCTCCAGCGTCTCCGGAACAGCCATGGCACTGGCCGCG
>JBEBXX010000153.1:0-6023 GCA_040391435.1 Aureliella helgolandensis
GGTAGTTCCAGTGCGGATGGCGAAGCTGTGCGAGCTGCGGGTTGAGCCGTCGCGGTTGGGGCAGGCCGCGATGGATCGCCAGCCTCCGCGGCGCCTGGGCCGCCCGTTGCATCTGCGCGGGCCGCACCGGTCGTGCGGGCTGCAACATTTGCCTTGTGTTCTGACTGTGTGGGCGGCTTGTAGCTGGAGCTCAGTCCGCGCCCCAGGGTCGAAGGTACGCCTCCCGTGGGAATGGGCTGAGTCATTTGACAGCCCAAGCATGCGACGGTCAGACCGAATGGCAGCAGCCAACGGCCGCGGCGGAAAGGGTTTTTCCGCGCGTCATCGTTGTCCATCCACTTCGTTCCGGCATCTCGTCGCATCGTGCTTCCTAGTTTGAGCAACACTGTGGTTTGTTCTTAGCGTATCAGCCCGTCAGGCTAAAGCTCACTTTTCCCAGTGGGACACTTAATAGTCAAAATTGCTATCCTCGTCCGGCGCTCGCACCTCGATTCGCGGTGGTTCGCCCATGGCAGGGTTGGTTTCGAACAGTTGTGAAAACTTGAGCCGTCGCTCCGAGGCTTCCAGCTCGGCCAAGTCGATCAACTGCCCTTCGCGAATGCCTAGATGGTTGACTACCACGTTGTGCCGCGTATGGCTAGAATCACCTTCGATGTGCACGTTGATGGCACCTGCGATGTGCTGGTCACCCTCGGTGATGCGATACACCAAATCGATCTCATCGGAGTCCTCGATGTAGCGCGGCTCAGGCGAAATGTCGACATACACAAAACCTTGACGGCCATAATATTCATTGCGCAATTTCATCTGATCGCGCTTCATGTGCAGCAGCTTGAAAGGTTGGCCCGACTTCAACTCCAAGGCCGCCATCAGCGTTTCCGTGTCGAAGTACTGATTGCCAATCACCGACACGTTTCGCACGCTGAACTGCGGTCCTTCGTCGATCACAAATGTCAAGTCGATGTATTCGCCGCTGCCGTAATAGTCCATGCGATAGTCGACCCGCGCCTTGAAGTAACCGAGCGAGCGATAGAAGGCGACCAGACCGTTTTTATCTTCTTCAATCTTGATGCGGCTGGCGACATTGAAGAAATAGGGCGTCAACCCGCCTTTGGCATCTCGCGAACGAATTTTGGTGGCCAGTACGGGGGATGAAAAAACCGCATTGCCTACAAAGTTGATGCTCCAAATCTTCTCGACGGGACCTTCGGATATTTGAAAGTAGACGCGGCGATCACCCGCCCGATCTCCTTCGATGACCTCTACTGCAGCTTGGTTCATGCCCTTCTCATGGTACAAATCGATCAGTCGCTGGCGCGCCATGTCGACCGAGAAGGGATTAGCTGGATCACCAACTTCGATGCCGGCATGCTTCTTTAGCATGCGATTATCTAGCCGCGTATTGCCGTGGAAGATGACCTCTGTCACCGTCGGCTGTTCGGAGATCTCCAAGCGAACGACGACACCATCTTCAAAATCCGAAACCTTGGGCGTAATCTTGCGAAATAGATCGGTGCGATACAGTTCGTGGATGTCCGACCACAATTGTTTTTCATCAAAATTGCGATCCTGGCGAGTCTGCATGTGGGACAGGATCTTTGTCTTGCTGACCGACTGATTGCCAACGATCTGGATGCCCTTGACCAGTTTTCCCGAGTGCAATCCACTCATGCGTGGCCCACCCGCTTCCCATACACGGTCGCGGAATTTGGGATCTTCAAAAGCGGGCGCACTCGCTTGGCCACCTCCACCTCCACCCCCGCCGGGTCCCTGCGCACTCGCCCTCTCGCAGGCGAGGCTGGCCCAGCCAGCCGCAAACACTGTCAGCCACAGCGCAGCGCATGGCCGCAGTAGGATTCGTCGGCTTGCCAGTTTTCGATTCGTGCGCATGGGCTCTCTCTCTCGCGCGATTAAGCACAGCTTGTTGGGGGAAGTGGATTGAGCCGGCCAGATACAGCAGCATCCCAGCGAGCGCAAGTTACTCAAGCTAAATAGCGAATGGCCCACTGCGCGGCAATAGACAATTGCCGAACTGCATCCGCTAACCCATCCGCTAACGCCGCTCAACCGCCCCCGCTTCAGAAGATTCTGGCGAGCCCAATTGCTGCTGCGGCAGTCCCTCCGGAATGAATTCGCTCAACCAACCGGGAGGATTCTCACCGCGAACCGTACGATAGTACTCAGCGATCGCCCCAGCCGCGTATTTCCGGTCGTGCGTCTCGCTCATCAAGCCACCAATGGCTTCGATATGCAGTCCCAAGTCGGAAACCCGGCGCCGTGCGAGCGGCTGCGGACGACCCAAAATAGGCCACAGCGCCGCACAGGCGATGATCCCCAGCAGTGCCGCGGGCATTGTGATCGTACTTAGCGGCCATACGGTAAACATCTCTAGCCCAGCACCGTCAAGGCCGCTCTCCTCGGTTTCCGATATCGAAAGGCCGCCCTCATCAAAGGTCAGCAAAGCGACACGCTCCGCCGGACCACACAGTTCGACCAGCCGCTGCCCAATTTCGGCTGCCAGTGGCGTGACCAACGATCCATTGAGTAGCGGAAAGCCGTTGGCGACAACGATAATCTGGCCGCTGCCCAGGCGCGCGTTCTCCGCGTCAGCCCCAGTCAGCCGAAATATCAACGGCTGCCCATCGCCTGCCGATAGCAGGACTTCAGAATCCAGCGGGTCTTGCAGCGCCTCGAGCAAGCTTGCGCTGCTCCCAAATTCGTCCGCGCTCCAGCGAATGCTGCGCAGCAGCGGCTTTAAATCCGGCGCAGTGCGAGTGCTGCTAGAGCTCTCCTCGGACGACGGCACCTTGCCTGAGTTGGGCGGCGACAGCGACTGGATCCGCTGCACAAGTTTATCGCTCCAAACTTTCGAATCGGGAGGTTGCAAAGCCACACCGACCGGCCACTCACCGAGCGGCAAATCACTGCCCTGCAAATCACCGCCCTGCAACTCACCGAGCGGCAACTCACCGCCCTGTACTGGGGCTGTCCAGTCTTTCGAAGCCAAGGCATCTGAAGCCAAGGTATCCGAAGCCAAGGTATCTGGAACCGAGACATCTGCGGGGTGCGCAGTGAAGAACCCATCGCTGTGAAACTGCCGATAGTCCTTCCTGACCCGCCGGGTATCGATGTAGAACCAGTCGCAAAATACCAACTCAGGTAACTGCTGCCAGCGCGCAAGCAATTCTTCTGCTTGTCGCAGTGCGAGCAGCTCCTCAGATCGACGACGCTGTGCGCCGGAGAGTGCGCCGAGCGTCTGCCGACGGTAGAACATATCCGCGCTGAAATCTCGCCCAAAGTAGAGCAGCGTACGCTGCTCGCCATTAGCCAGCCACCGCTCCAGCCATTGCCGAACTTGGATGCCTGGTGGCTCGTACGATTCTCCCACCAACACGATCACATCTACCTGCTCGAGTTTTGGAGACAGACTGATGGGTGTCGAACATTTGGCTCCCTGCGCCTCCCACAGCTTGCGATGCAGCCCCAATCCGTTGAGACTCCGATTGGCACCGGGCGAAGTGACCGCTCCATAGGGATGCATCTCGGACGCCGTGGAACCACAGCCCAAGCTCCCCAGACAACTCACTGCCAATAACATTCCAAGGGTCAGCTTGCCTGACTTGCCGTCCCCTCGCGCGTCGGTCGCCGATGCGTTCCCAGGCGATACACCGGCGGCGAGCGCACCTGCCTCTGCAGAGTCGGCAGAAGCTGCCGCAGAAGGCTCCGCAGAGTTGGACGCAGCGGAGGACACAGTCACAGCGGAAGCCGTGTGCAAGCCTACATGGAACGCGTCGACCTGCTGCCAAGCGTTCAAAAACTGCACCCGAGTAACGCTATGTTTGCCAAAATAACTGGCTTCAAACGGCACCACGGCCGAGTTGACGATGGCTGCCAAATTGGGATACCGGACTACTTCCTGTAGGTACATTCGATTCGTCTTGCCGCGCTGCAAGTAGATCAGCCGGGCTTGATCGAGCGCCAACAGCAAGTAGCCCAACAAGTACGCAATGGCTTGGTCGTAGTTCTCCGCTTGCATCGCCCGCTGCGCGGCTGAGAGCGGATCATTGGCGGTCGGCGTGGATTCAAAGGGGAGCTCTGCGATGCGCGTCGGATCAATGTTCATGACCTTGCCGTGCTTGCGCTGATCCTTTTCCGGCAAATAATCGCGCAGCGCATAGTAGGTCAGCCAAGCCAACAGAGCTATCAGCCCCAGGCCCAGCGCAATGAACACCAATCTCTGCATCAGAATGGCTAGCTCTCCTACCGGCCAATCCGCAAACCAGGGCTCGCTGGGAGACTGTGGGTCTGTAGGCGTGGGCGGAGGCGAAGTGCTAACGCGCCCTGCGGTTCGCAGCGGAATGTCCTCGGCCGGTATGACCTCAGGTGGCCGAAAACGCTCCGTCTGTTTGTCGTACCAGTCGCTGATGGGCAGCGACTGGGCAGCTCGCTCAACGATGGACCGGGCTGCCGACTGTACCGCCGACTGGGCTGCCGACTGGGCTGCCGACTGAGAGCCTGACTCGAGCCCTGATTGGGCGACTGACTGGGATAATGACTGGGCGACTAGATGGGGTAATGGTTGGGATACTGGCTGGGGTGCTAATTGGGCTGCGGCCAGTGGAGCGACCTCTCCTAGCGCCGCGACAGTTCCCACAACCACACCCGCCAGCTTCACCCATCGCGCTGACTTGATGGACGAATGGACCGCGCTTGGCGCGCCGGATTGGCCCGTCTGGTTGGCTTCCGCAACAGCATTCGTCTCAGCTTCCAACCTAGCAGCTTCGGCCTTGAGACGCAGCTCAATCTCCCAGCCCTCTAGACGAATGCGATTATCCAGATAGGACAAAAACCGAAACACGGCCATGAACAATCCCACGCACCACAGGCTCAGTTGCATCCGCAGAAGATCGAACGCGTCGTTCCACGACCAGTAACCGGTGATTGCGCCGAGGACAAACGTCTGCGCTCCGTCTAACATGAAATACAGTAGGCAACCAAAGAACGCCGCACCCAAAAAACGCCGTAAATTTTGAGAGTTGGAGTAGCGATGTAGCGTGCGGCTGCGCGCGCGATAGCTGATCGTCCCAGGGGAAGTGATGCGCAGCGGACACAGCTCCAGCCCCAAGATCTCTGGCGCAAAGGGACTCATCGCGCGATAGAACAAGGCTACGCCGACTGCAAAGATAAAAAACCAGAACTCGATGGCGACGTCAAAGTTTACCTGCCGATCAATCAACAGCTCCAGCACCAATCCGACTAGCCCCAGGCGTAGGACTCCCAGCACTAACAGCCATCGGCCAGCAATACTCCACAATCGGCGAAGCAATTGACCGATGGGCATGCTTTGGTAAAAAATCCGATTCCCGAGGTAGATGGTCGTCGGTAACGAGATCAGAGGGAACTGCAGAACGTATAGTGTGACTAAGTGCCAGAAAGGCCGTAAGTAGGCCGCTACGCCTGCATGCTCAGCCAGCTCCAAAGAGTTCTGGTTGAGCATCCAAGCGGTAGCCAGATTGTCCAGTATCAACAGTGGAAAACCGAACACCGCACTCGTCACAGCGATCGCCCACCAGTGTCGCTTGAGGACCTGCAGGCTCAGGTCGAACAGCTCCAGTGTGGACCGTTGGCGGATGACAATTTCGGTCCGGTCAAGTTGCACGCGACGGCTCCGGGGAATATCCCAACACGACAAAGTAGACCATCAGCAACAGGCTAGAAAACACGCCCCAAGCGGCTTTATACACGTATGCGATCGACGATGGCGAAAGCAAGCCCTCGGTCACTGCCGCTAGAAAAAAGAGCACGCCCGATACAGCCATTACCGGCAGCGCTTCGATAGCTCGCTGCTGCAGTGAAGCTTGGCGCGACAAGCCACCGGTCAAGAGCCACCCCAGGCCGATCCGCAAGCCCGCCGCCGCCGCCAGGGCGATGGCCGTCAGTTCAAATGCGCCATGGGCGGTCACGAACTCCAAAAAGTTATCACCACCGGGGGTGCCGCCGCGAGCCATGTATCCAAACGAAGC
>JBEBXX010000154.1:0-6022 GCA_040391435.1 Aureliella helgolandensis
CATTGTTTCGGTCGTTGTTTCGGTCGTTGTTTCGGTCGTTGTCGAGGCCGTTGTCGAGGCCGTTGTCGCGTGCCGGCAACCGGGCGGGCGCGGCCCGCAGTTGCAATTTGCGAATCATGGAGTCGGGATGCAGTCGATCCGCGGTGGTCGCTGCGGCTATGTTGGGAACGCGGATGTAGACCAAACGCTGCCCGCGTCCGCGCGCATCGACCAGCGCGTGCCCTTCGACGTATTGGCTGACCGCGCGATAGTGCTGCTCAGGAACTAGCAGACTCAAAGCAAAACGACGCAATACGGTCTCAATAGCGGGCTGCCAAGCCAACTCTGCTTCAGACACACTGATCAACTCGCAGGCAAAGACCAGCTCCGTTTCCGGCAGTTGCAATGAGTTGGCCATGGCCGCGCGCACGTCGGCCAGCCACCTGGGAATATTGCCGGGTTGCTCGCTGAGCGCATCGAGCTGCGTCTGCTCGTCTTCGACTCGCGTGCGGACTTCGGTTAACCGGCGAGCTTGCTGCAGGCGTTGCTCGCCCAGTTGCGTGGACTGCTCGATTAACTGTTGCCGGATGCTTTCCAATTGCGCGGGCAGTTCTTCAAAGCGGGCCGGCGTGTGCAGCCAGGATGTGGCTTCCTCAGCGGAGAAACCGATTAATTGGAGCGCAGTCTGTAGTCTGTGTCGCTCGCGACGTTTGGCGGAGAGTAGGGCTTGCTGCGTCTCCAGGAGCAGCGGGAGCTGCCTCAGTCGCTCACCGCCGGTTTTTTCGATTTCGTTTTTGAGCGTGCGCTGGTTTTCATCGAGCAGTTCGATTTCATGTTGCAGCTTTTGTTTCTGGCGAGCGGCGGCAGCGATGGCCGATTGGTGCACATTTAAACGCGGAGTCAGCCAGTGCACCAAGTGGCTGCGGAAGTAACTATCGACCGCTTCTAGCTGGTGCGTGCAATCCTGCATGTCGGCCGCCAAGCGATGGTGCGCCTCGGCAGCTACGGCGACAGGTGTGAGCAATTCGATTTGCCGACGCGCCTTGACCAGCGCCTGGTGAGCCTGGCTGAGCTGCGTGAAGTGGCCCAGCAAGCTCTCGATCCGCTCACGCCACGCATGGGGTTCAAGCATATGATCGCGAATAAAGCGATTGAGACTCTGAATATCTTTGACCGCAACCGTCTGGTTAAAGACGTCCATGGCCTTGGCGCGTTGATGGGTACAGCGGGCGATCCACGGCAGGTACTCGGAATACTTGGTGGTAGCTTGAAAACCTCGCTGGATCAACTGCTTAGCAATTTTCTGCTCGCGATGCAAACCGCTCAGATCGTCCGCAATGCTCCGCTCGCCGTCGCTGAAGGCGTAGGTCTTGTCGAGTTCGCCGTCAGCGGTGATCTGCAACACTTGAGCCACGGTGAATGCGGCACCGGTGTCTGCGCGTTCGAAGCAGGCCAGCAGCACGGAGTAGTGGTTGTCGCCCGGCCTGAGGTAATCGGTAACCGAGCCGAGCTCATCGTCGCTTGAGCGCCCGCAGGCTCCGCGAATGTAGGTGCGTTCATCCCGCTCGCGTTTCTTAGCACCCGCGGCTACGTTGTAATTGCGCACGCCGGGCTGAACCAACAGCGTCAGCAGCGCATCGACAAGCGTCGACTTACCCGATCCGTTCTGGCCGACTAGCAGCGCGGTGCGGCCCTCGAGCGCGAGACTATAGACTCTCCCACCGGTGCTGTCGAAAGTGCCCCAGTTGGTGACTTCCAATTTTTTCAGGCGATAGCCGGGGCGTGTCTGGCACAGCCACTCTGCCGCCTGTGTGGCGTTGGCCTGAAGATCGATTTTATCCATGTGTGGACTCTTGATTCACTTTGAGTAGCAATTGTTCCTTGAGCCGTTCGAGCTCGGCGACTGGCAGGCGGGCTTTGAGAATGCGGCGCACCTCCCAGCTACCTGGCGCTTCGCCAAAGCGGCTGACCATCCGCAACGATTCGAGTCGTCTGAAGGCAGCCTCCAGCGACTTGTGCAGCCGCACTTCGTCGCTATCGCTTGGGAAAAATCCCTTCCACACATCGATTAGCGACGCTTGTTCAACAACACAGCGGCGATTGTCCAGGTCCTCCTCCTCGAATCGTCGCAGTTCGTCTCGCAGCAGCACGCACAGCAGTGTCACGTCGTAGCTCAGTCGCGTGCGCCGAAACAGACGCGGCAGGTGTTGATACTCATCGCGAGCCTCGTCATCGGCCAGTTGCCTCAAGTACGCCAAGCCTTCCGCTTCGTCTACGATGAGCATCAAGCCAATGCGAGCAAAGTAATCGCACAGCGCCGACTGATAACGCAAGGTGAGATCCCACGCGGTGTCGTCGCTGTAGACGGGTGCCTGCAACAGCCTCACTGCAGACTGGCTCCAGTCCTTGTAAGCGGGGAGCGCATCGACAGATCGAGGCGCCGCGTTCGGTTCAGCGTGGTCGGTCGCGTGAGTCACTTGCTCGCTGCTTTCGCGGTTAGGTTTGGGATCGGTAGAAGTTCAAGTTCTTAATGGTAGTGGAGGTGATTCAGGCTCACGATGAACCGAGTTGCGAATGATCGAAGCGGGTCGCGTCACTGATGGACTCACAAGCTGGCAGCGACCGGCGGCGCGGCTACCGTGCGCTCGGATCGCCGAAATACTACGCGTGGGACGTGCAGCACACGCGATTGCGAATTCGGCCAATTCGCGGCCAGCGGGATCACTTGCGACGCATCGATCACATGCCCATCCTCATGGGCAATCTGGATGTAGCCCAGCACCTCGACCGCGCCGCTTTGAATCGGGTAACGCTTGAGTAGATCTGGCAACGAAACTTCGGACTGCGAGTGGAGCAGGAGCGTGATATTGCGGCGCATCGTCTGCCAATCGATGCGGTGCAACGCCACCAGTTGTTGAAGCGCTGCGGCGTGCTGAACGGGATCGCTGGCAGCCAACTGCCAGTCGACTTCGGCAAACGGCTCTGACTTGGCCCAAAAAGGTCGCTCGCACGGAAGCTGAATGTCGAGCTCCGCTTCGATCTCCAAGCCGATCTCCAGCGGTGGTTTTTGGCTGTGTTGGCTGGCCACCGCCCGGATGTCGCGCAGAAGCTGCGCCAATTGTCGGTGCTGACGGCTACTGCGAGTGTCCAATAATCGCCGCAGCGTGAGACTCAAGTGCTGCGTCGTGCGAAGGATCTTCTCCGCTTCGGCGAGCAGGCTGGGGAGCATTGTCCGCATGGCTTGCAGCGCCTCGTCTCGTCCGGCCAGTGCCTTCAACTGAGTGAGTTCTCGCACCAGTTCAACTAGCTGTGCCTGCTTGGCGGGATCGTGAACGAGCTTGAGAAATTCGGCAAAGCCACGCGCTTGGTCTCCACTTTTGAGAAGATCCTCAGCGTCCAGCGCGAACTCGATGATCTCCCCGCGCGAATCCTTAGACTGCATGAGGCGTTGCTGCACGTCGCGCGTGATCGATTTGAACCGCTCTTCGACGCCGCGGAACTCGCTTTTCAACTGTTCCAATTGGTCAGCGGCCAAGTCGAATCGTGCACGCAGGCGGTAGTGTTTCTGGGGGTCGTCCGCGCCGCCAGCGTCGGCCACGACCTCCTGTAGCAGTCCCAGGATCGATTGCAGGTGCGTTTGAGTGCCGATGGTGCGATCGCGGCGAGTGGCCTTGGAGACAAAGGCGAGCACGAGCTCTGCATCCGGCGTGAGTTGATAAACGGGCTCCGCCGGCGCAGCGTCGACAAACCGCTTGAGCAAGCGCACATCGGCGCTCGACCACAGGCTCAAATAAGCCTGACTGGTAAGCCGCGGCAGCGCCGCACAGGTGGCATCTGCAACACGGGCCTCGCCAATACTGGCTTCGGCAACACTGCTCGAACCAGAGACCTCGCTCTGTTGCAGTCGATGCAGTTGGTACAGCATGGCATCCAGGTGTGCGGCGAGCTCGGTGTGCGGCCAAGTGATTTGCCCTGAGCACTTGAACTGTTGGTGCAGAAACTCAAGGATCCACGGCGCATGCGGGGAGCGCAGCAAGCGAATTGCTGGCGAGCTATCAAAAAACTGTTGGAGCGACGCTAGATTCATGTGGTACAAATAGGGTCTGCGAAACCTCTGCGGAGCATGAGTGTGTGGGACATGAGTGTGTGGTGCGTAAGCTTATGGGGGGACCTGCCGCAGCCAGCAGACGGAGCAACTAGGGCAGCCATCCGGCATTTCAACTGGGCCCGCCGACGCAGGGGAAAAGCTGCCACTTCATTGTACTTACTTGCAGTAGCTACTAACCTAAGGATCGCAGGCGGGCTAGGAAAATCAAGGCTTTGCGCAATAATTGCTGTCTTAAGCGAGGCGGCGAGCGAATGCTAAGTCGCGCGTCGGGCGGATCTTAGCGTGGCGCGAGAGAACTCAATCAACAGACGGGCTCAGGACCAGACAGATGGCGAAAAACAGTATCGTTTTGGTAACCAAGGACCTGTTCTTCGTGCCCACAATTCGCACCGCCGCCGAGAAATTGGGAGGTGCTGTGGTAGTAGCCCTGTCGCCGGATGCGGACAAGTTGCGCAGCCTGGCTGCGGCCGAGGTATCCGCCTGGATCATCGATCTGAACAGCGTTTCGCTTGAGGCCATACCCAGCGCGGTGCAGACGCTCAGTGGGCACTTTCCACAAGCTCATAAAATTGCTTTTGGCCCGCATGTCCAGGGGCAGCGGTTGGCTGCCGCCCAGCAGGCGGGCTGTCAGCAAGTCATCTCGCGCGGCCAGATCAGCAGCCAGATCGATCGCCTGATGGAGCAGTGGGTGCTGATAACTTGAATGAGAATGTGTCGCGCCCGCTGGGCTTGCAGTGCATTTGGCCGGGATCCGCTGGCTGATGCCACCAGCAGAGTGCAACCGTGGCTAACGCCAAAACGGCTGATAGATGCAAGCAACCGTGGCTAACGCCAAGGCGGCTGATAGATGCCACCTGATATGTTGCCCCAAGGCTAAGCTGAAAGGCTAATCTATCTTGCTCTTGGCAAAGGCGGCGGCCAAGGATGTGTCCATGCCGGCGGTCCACAGCACATCGCCGCTCTCCAGTTCAATCGTGTCTTCGTTAAGGTTGATATTAACAACCTTTCCTTTGACTGAACCAATTTCAAACTCGGAGCCCACCGACAGTTCGTGTGTCTTCCCCTCGGTGCGCGAGTGAATCCAGACTTCGTTGCCCGTGCGGCCGCTGACGAGTCCGGTGATGAAGGCTTGAGTCGCGGCGTCGAACTTGGCTGGCTCGGGCTCGGGCTCAGCAGCCTTAGGAGGATCGATGACGTTGAACGTCAAATTTTCCACGGTGCTGGCACTGGGCCAACCGCTATCGGACGCACGCAGCGCCAGTTCGAACTTGCCATTCTCCGTGGGTGTCCACTTGACGGTCTTACCACTCAACTGCAGGCCCTCGGGGAGTTGATCGCCGTCAAATTGCAATTCCACTTCGTGGTTCTCAGGATCTTCCAGTTTGAGTATCTGCTCCCACGGTGTGCCGCGCGGGATTTCAAAAGTCCGCGGGCCGGCCAGCGTGGGCGGTTGATTGGGAGGTGAGAATGGATTGCGGTCGAGGATGATCTGCTTGTACTCGTCGGCCGATTTGGCGAGCCGACCCGAGGACTGTCCCGAAGCAGGTTGGTCGGGTTGTGCTCCGACAAGTGCCAGAGCATGGGAATCGAATACAATTTTGACTACGCCCGGATCTTTGGTGAGCGTGAGCTTGACATGCTGCAGTCGGTGCAAATAGTCGGCGTCGTAGTACTCGGCCATCAAATCCAGCCATTGATCGATGCGGCACGTGCCAGTCAAACTGAATTTGTACTCCTTGTACGCCGCGGTCTCCCTGGTCGGTCGGTCGGGTGGCGTTACTTTGATATCACCCACCCCGGCATCTAAGGCGGCTTTGGTCAACCAAGCTTTGTACTGAGCCACCAACGTTTCTGAGTTGGTGGGGAGTGATTTTTCGTTCAATTGGCGCAACTGCCGCTCGGCGATGGTGCCCGCAGTTTCAATCCGCTGCATGC
>JBEBXX010000155.1:0-6018 GCA_040391435.1 Aureliella helgolandensis
AACTTGTTCAGTTTCTCTTGGACTAGCCGATCGACCGTTGTCGTGGCCGCTAACTGCCGGTCGTCCGCGTCCGTTGGCGGGGAGAAAGGGCGATAGGCAAGTACCGGCACTACCGCCTTGTCATAGGACACAACGACGTGCGTATCACCCGCCTGACCACTCGTCACCACCCCCAGTGCATCGACGGCAGCCATCGCGTCGTCATTAGACTGAAATCGACACACACACGTCACATCCTCGCGCGTCCCGTCGGCCCAGTGCGCGATGGCGATGATCTGCTGCGACTGGCCCGCGCGATCAAAGCTGAGCTCGCTAGGGATGATCTCTAGACGCTCGAGCTCTAGCAGCGCATCGGCTTGGTAGGGAGTACCCGCTTCGACCCAACGCCGCAGAACCCAGTACTCCCAGCCGCCCGCATCAAAACGCTTGCCGCCGCCATGATCTTCGTCGCTGGCCGGCTTGGTCAAGATCAGACTGTCCAGCGGATGCTCCGTGGCGATGCGGTCTGTATCGGGTTCGAGCAGAGCTTGGTAGTCGTGCTCAAAATCGTAGCCAAAGAGCGACAGTTGAAAGCCGCCTTGGCCCTGGAACGATCCGTGGCAAGCGCGACCGTTACACCCCAGGCGTCCGAGCAGGGGCGACACATGCTTTTGGAAGTCGGGGATCTCTGCCGTCGCTAGCTCAACTTCGCTCGGCGGTGCAAAGCGTTGGTTGAGTGGCGGCAGGGTATGCCCGCTCGACGGCTTGGCCTTGCCTCGGTCGGCCGAGTCTGCCGCAGTAGGTTTCTCTTTGGCCAGCCCGTTACAAGTCATCCCCAGCAGCATCCACACAGCTAGGCTCAGCGAGCCACTTGAGCCGCACGACTTACACAGCTTAAAAACTGCCCGACCCGCAGATGAAAGAGCAATAGTTGCAAGAGCCAGTCGCGCGAGGATCTTCAGGCAGAAACTCATGGCGAGTTCACCTGCAGCAGCTTGGGTGGGGTGCGACCACATATTTTGTCTCACTGGGGCCTAATCTCTAAGGTCAGTATAGTCCACTTTAAGAAAAACACTCGGCTTGGGCGATTGTTCCGCTGTCCCATGGACAAATGTCACTCCACAGGCCAACATCCGACTCACTGCCAGTTGCGGCAAGCCATCATTGGGTCACAATAGACTGCCTTGTAACAGAAAAACCGATAGCGGGTTTCCGCGCAGTGCATCCGTACTCTAGCATTTCGCCAATCCACACCACAGGATCAACAGTTTCGTGACATCCGAAAAAAAACCTGGCTACTGGATCGGTTTCGATCTGGGTGGCACCAAAATGCAATGTACGCTGTTCGATGAAAATTTGAAAGTTGTCGACTCTCAACGCAAGCGGACGCGCAGCGAGCAGGCGACTGGTGAGAACGTCGACCGCATCTGTAGCACGATTGCCAAGTTGTTGGCCGAACACGATGTGCCTTTGGACCAACTGGCGGGCATCGGCATCGGCTGCCCGGGGCCGGTGGAATGGGAAAAGGGGAATTGGCAACACGGCATTGTCCGCGTCGCGGTCAATCTTGGCTGGGAGAACGTCCCCATCGCCAAACTGCTCAAGGATCAGTTCAAATGCCCCGTGGCGGTGTTAAACGACGTAGACGCCGGCGTCTACGGCGAATTCCATTCAGGCGCCGCGCAGGGATCTCGCTCGGTGGTGGGCATTTTTCCAGGGACTGGAATTGGTGGCGGCTGCGTCTACGATGGCCAGATCTTGCGTGGCAAACTGCTCAGTTGCATGGAGCTGGGGCACATCAAGATCTGCAGTTCACCGCGCGTGGGTGCCACCGGCATGACGGGCACGATCGAGACCGAAGCAAGTCGCCTGGCGATCGCCGGAGAGTTGGCCAAGCTTGCCTATCGTGGTGAAGCCCCGCACCTGCTCAAAGAGGCCGGGACCAAATTGAGCGCCATACGCAGCAAGACCATTGCCGAAGCGATCAGCAGCGGAGATACCGCCGTGTTGAAAGTGGTCCAGGAGGCGTGCGAGATCCTCGGTCAAGCCGTAGCCAACGTGGTCCTGTTGATCTGTCCGGACTGCGTCGTGCTCGGCGGTGGATTGGTCGAAGCCATGCCCGAGTTGTTCGTCAAAGAGATCAGCAAAGTCGCCAAACGCAATGTCTTTGAATGCTACCGCGATCAGTTCGAAGTCCGCGCCGCCAAGCTCGGCGACGATGCCGCTACGGTCGGAGCCGCCGCTTGGATTCGCAAGCAGATTGCAGTTAGCAAGTAAGCAGATTGCAGATAGCAAGTAAAGCGCTGGGGGGCTCGACCACGCTATAATTGTGCCTCAACCTAGCTGCGCCTCAACCTAGCTCCGCCCCGGCATAACTGCGCCCCAGGGCAAGTCTGCCTCAGCGAAAGTGTGCCACAGCGTAATGGCGATTCAACGGGATTGAGTCCGTTTTAGAATCGCCTCTAGACCTCACTAAATTGCACTTCTCTAACGAGCCAACAAGCGAAATATGGCCTTGCTACCCGAAAATTTCATCAACCGCGAACTGAGCTGGCTCGAATTCAATCAGCGCGTACTCGAACAGGCTCTCAATCCTGCGGTACCGCTGCTGGAGCGACTCAAGTTCCTAGCCATCACTAGCAGCAATCTGGACGAATTTTTTATGGTTCGGGTGGGCGGGCTGCAGCTCCAGCATCAAGCCGCCATGGCTTCTACCGACCACTCCGGATTGTCGGTCACCGAACAGCTCGATGCCATTCGCCAGCGCACCACGCAGATGCTGGCACAGCAGTACCATTGCTTTTTAGAGGAGATCGAACCAGCCCTAGCCGCGCAAGGCATCGAGCGCGTGCAGTTGAGCACGGCGGGAGTCAAGCATCGCGAAGCGGCCGACCGCATTTTTCATGACGAGATCTTGCCGGTGCTGAGCCCCATGGCCATCCATGTCTCGGAAGATTTTCCGCTGCTGGTCAATCACGCGTTGTACGTCTGCGTGCAACTGGACATTCCCCAGGCCAAGCGGCAGGCTGAGGGGGCCGACTTCCGCTTCGCTGTTATTCCGCTGGGTCGCGCACTGCCGCGCGTGCTGACGCTACCCACGGAAAACGGCTTCAGCTTTGCATTGCTAGAGGACATCGTCAGCAATTTTGCTGAGAGTTTCTTTGGCGGCGAAAAGATTCTGTCAACCACTACCTTTCGCATCACACGCAATGCCGACGTGAGCATTCAAGAGGATTCGGCTGCCGATTTGCTGCACGGTATGAAGGAGTTGCTGCAGCAGCGCAAGACGGCCGAGTGTGTGCGATTGGAGATCGAAGCCCAGGCACCGCCGGCGACCGTAGCCTTCTTGCAACAGATGTTGCGCGTCAACGAACAGAAGACGGCCCACAGCCCCGACCCACTCGACCTGTCGGCCTTCATGCAGCTTAGTGGGCTGGAAGGTTTTGATCACTTGCGCGACGCGCCGTGGAGCCCGCAGCGCAGTCCCTTGATCGATCCCACCCAGTCCATGTTCACGACGATCGCTGAGCAGGACGTATTGCTGAGCCATCCCTACGAGAGCTTTGGACCAGTGGTCCGCTTGATCGAAGAGGCCGCCGAGGATCCGGATGTGCTGGCCATCAAGCAGACCTTGTATCGCACCAGTCGCAACAGTCCGATTGTAGCCGCCCTGCGGAAGGCGGCCGAACGCGGCAAGTATGTAACCGCGGTCGTCGAGCTCAAGGCGCGCTTCGATGAGGCTCGCAATATCGAATGGGCGCAGGAGTTAGAGGAAGCGCAGGTGCAAGTCATCTACGGCGTGAAGAATCTCAAGACGCACGCTAAGGTGTGCATTATTGTCCGCCGTGAACCGCGCGGCATCGTCCGCTACATGCACTTTGGCACCGGTAACTACAACGAAGCCACGGCACGCATCTATGGAGACATCAGCTATTTTACGTGTAGCGATGACTTGGGCACTGACGCCAGCGCCCTGTTCAACGCCATCACCGGTTTTAGCCAACCCCAGCCCTTCCACTCGCTCGAGGCGGCTCCGCTGGGACTGCGCAAGCGAATCCTGGGGTTGATTGACGCTGAGATCGAGCGCAAGAAGCAGGGCCAACGCGCGCTGATCATGGTCAAGCTCAACTCGCTGGCCGACCCGACCTTGATCGAAGCCCTGTACCGTGCCTCCCAGGCCGGCGTGACCGTGCGGCTGAACATCCGCGGCGTGTGCTGCCTGCGGCCGGGCGTGCCGGGCCTGAGCGAAAACATTACCGTGGTGAGCATCGTCGACCGCATTCTCGAACACGCGCGATTGATCTATTTTCATCACGGAGGCGATGACCTAGTCTTCATCAGCAGCGCCGATTGGATGCCGCGCAACCTGGACCGGCGAGTCGAACTGCTGGTCCCGGTCGATGACCGGCTGTCCAAACAGCGTTTAATCCAGATGTTAGAGATCTGCTTTCGCGATACGTCTAACTCCTGGCAATTGCAGTCTGACGGGCAGTACATCCGCCGCCAGACCGAACATGGCCAGCCCACCGTGCGGCTGCAAGAGACACTCTATCAGCACGCCCTGGACGCTATCAAACACGCTGAACAGAAACGCCGCACGACGTTCGAACCGCATCAACCGGCTGAGCAGCAGCGGGAGACGTGACGCGTCTTTCGATCGCTGCATTTCCTCCATTCCCGCAACTCTTCCATGTCACTGTGGGGCTGTGCGGCACTCTCAGTTATCGGGCCGCACAGGCTCGAGAGTACCTGACTGGCGCGCTGAGCGACGTGTAAACCGCGCGCAAAGAGTGTAAAGTGGGGTGTCTTGAGCGCAGTGCGTCCGGAGCGAACTGATTTATGCAGTAGTCGAGTTCTTGGCGCGTTTCGCTTCTTGTCCCGCTTCACTCTCCCTCCCATGCAAGCCATCTAACATGCGAATTCAATTCTCCATTGCTGGCCTACTGTGCCTGCTATGTTTTTCGGCGACGAACGTTCAAGCCGACGCTCCACCGCTGCGCGATCTAAACACTCACTGCCCTTTTACCCCTCCTGAATCGCTGGCCGCCTGGCAGGCTCGTGCACAGGATTTGAAACTGCAATTGCAAGTTTCATTGGGGCTGTTCCCGCGCCCGCAATTGTCGGTAGTTGAGCCGCAGATCTACGGCCGCATCGAGCGCGATGATTACACGATAGAGAAGGTGACATTTGAAAGCCTGCCCGGCTTGCTGGTCACCGGCAATCTCTATCGGCCCAAGCATGTGGCCTCCGACGGCAAGCGGCCGGCGGTGCTCGCGCCGCATGGGCACTGGGACGAGGCGCGATTCTACACACCCAGCCAAGCCGAAATAAACCGTCAGCTTGCCAGTGGTGCCGAGCGGTTTGAGAACGCTGCGCACAATCCGATGCAAGCGCGTTGTGTGCAGCTAGCCCGCATGGGCTGCGTCGTCTTGCATTGGGATATGCTCGGCTACTGCGATAGCCAGCAGATCAGCCGGCAACGTGCGCACGGCTTTGCCAGTCAGCCGGCTGAGTCTGAGGTCGATGCCAGCGGATGGCTACTTTATAGCCCGCTGGCCGAGGCGCACAATCAGTCGGTGATCGGCTTGCAGACCCTGGCTACTCAGCGGGCCGTGGATATGGTGCTCACGCTGCCCGAAGTTGATCCCAGTCGCATCGCCATCTCTGGTGCCAGCGGTGGTGGGACACAGTCGTTCCTAGGGGCCGCGGTCGACGACCGCATCGCTCTGGCTTTTCCGGCTGTGATGGTCAGCACGGGCATGCAGGGTGGCTGTACCTGCGAGAACGCATGCCTGCTGCGCACCGGCACCGGCAATGTCGAACTGGCAGCCCTCATCGCACCTCGGCCACTGGGCATGACGGCGGCCAACGACTGGACCAAGACGATGCCCCAAGATGGCTTTCCTGAATTGCAAAAACTCTACGGCCTGTTCGATGCCAAGAGCCAAGTGGCTTTGTTTCCGGCAATTCACTTCGATCATAACTTTAATCACGTCGCCCGAGTCGCCTTGTACGGTTGGGTGGACGACCATTTTGGAT
>JBEBXX010000156.1:0-6014 GCA_040391435.1 Aureliella helgolandensis
TTGCACCGCATCGCGGCACCGCGCTCAAACCGCAGCCCCAGTGGCCGCTAGTAACCCTTGTCGGCCGAACCTGCAGAGGTCTCAACCCCTTCTGCAGGCTCAGCCACTTCTCATCGACGGACGCCGATTACTTAGGCATCAGAACCGTGTCAATGACGTGGATGACACCATTGGAAGCGCCGATGTCTGTCTTCACCACGCTGGCTTTGTCGATCATTACTTTGCCGTCTTTAGCCTTGATCGTCAGATTCTTTCCATTGACGGTCTTGGCGGTCGACAGTTTAGCTGCATCGGCGGCCATGACTTTACCGGCCACGACGTGGTACGTTAGAAGTGCGGTCAGCTTTTCCTTATTCTCGGGCTTGAGCAGATTCTCAACTGTTCCCTCGGGGAGCTTAGCAAATGCCTCATCCGTGGGTGCAAAAACCGTGAAAGGCCCATCCCCCTTGAGCGTTTCGACTAGGCCGGCAGCCTTAACGGCGGCGACCAGCGTCTTGAACTGACCTGCCCCGACAGCCGTGTCGACGATATCTTTCTTAGCCGCCTTTTCCGCTGTTTGGGTTGCTACCAGCTTGGTGGCTACAGTCTGGCTCGCGGCAGCGGTCGACTGTGCGCACTTTTCACCGGCGCTCAGCGTCGTGGTGGATAGCAAAGCTATCAAGCAAAAAAACTTTTTCATAGTACTGTCTCTCCTAAAGCATTCATTCGGGACACGTTGAGCGGAACATCCAGCCAACACATAGGTAGTAGACAGCCAGCAGACAATGACCAGTAAAAATGTGTGAGATTGTTCTGGCCATACAATTCGCGCGTTGCAAACTGCGGCATCTGTATCTTATTGCTGCTGCGATCGCCTCGCTGCAACTGCTGTAAACGTTGTTGCTGCTGAGCTGATGCGTGCTGCGAAAACCAGGAGTGCGTCAGCGTTTCGAGTTTGTCGATCACCTCGCGTTGCTCCTGTGCCGGCAGTATTCTAGCGCGAAACCACGGCCCATCCACTTTGACAAAAAATTGCTCGAGCTGCGCGATTTGCGAACCGGACAACCTGAGCTCTTTATGCACCTCGCGGGCGTGCACCAGCGGCAGCAAGACCTGCGGAACCAGCTCGCGGTAGCCAGTGCCGACCGCTTGGGGCTCCTGCGCCAGCAAAGGTAGCACTGTAAACAGTGCTGTTGTGGATACGATCAGCCAGTGCGTTCGAATCATACTACGCATTCCTCGAAAGGTTAAAGTTACCCGTCGGCCGGGGTGAAGTCTGCGGAACCCAGGTCTTCCCGAGTTGAGTGACCAGGAGCTATGGCGAGTGCTCGAGAGATGGCAACTGCAATTATTGACCAATGCAATTTGCAAATGTAGTTGCATATGTAGTCGCAAATGCAATTTTGAGGCCAACTCGTTTAGGCCCAGTTAGGGTCGTGCGACCTGGACGCGCTCAGCGGCGTTCTGCTCAGCGGCCGCGGGCTCTTCGGCAACAGGTGCATGGCTATGGCTGTGCGCATGCTCGCCCTCCACCAAACCGATCGCCAGGGCAGCGGCAATCCCCAGCAGCAGCGCGGCCGTCAACTGGACTCGGCTGTGCGAATGGAACTCCATCTCGGGCAGCAGATCGCTGAGCGAAATGCACAGAAAGACGCCCGCGGAGAAGGCCAGACCCCAACCGGCTAAGCTCGTCCCCCAGGTGCCGCTCAACTGGCTAGCGCCGATCCAAAACAGGAAGGCTCCCAGTGGGCACATCAGCGCAAAGCCGATGTTGACCATCAATCGCCGACTGGGCGTGGTGACCGGGTGCATCAGCGATGTGATGGAGACTGCGTCGAGCGGCTTGTGCAGCAATACGGCTAGGAAAATCCCCAATCCCGGCAGCCAGCCATGCCCGATATGTCCCGCTTCTGCCACCACGCCGCTGGACAATGCCACGCCGTCCATGAGCGTGTGCAGTCCGAGCCCGACCAGCACCGCAATCCAACGCGTCGTGCCGCGCTGCACGTCAGCCGCATGGTTTCCATGGCCACTGCAGTGTTCGCCATGCGCGTGGTTATGGTCGTGTTGATCATCGCCCTGGGCGTGGTGCTGTGCGCGGGTGCCTTGTGGAGCTGCAGCTTGGGCGATTTCCTGAGCGCGCTCGTCGGCTACTAGACCGAAGTGGGCCGGTTCATGATGGTGGAAGTGAAAGGAGCGGAGCAAGAAAAAAGTCGTTAGCATTCCCAGCATCATGCCCCACATGACCTGATCGATGCGATCCCCGCCCAGACTGGCCAAGGAGTGGGGAATCATGTGAAATACGGCGATTCCCAACATGACTCCGCCGACGAAACTAATCATGATTTGCATGCGATTGTGCGTCAGCCGGATCCATTCAGGCAGCAAGCCCCCCACCACCGACGCCAGGACGACGGCGGCAGAATAGACGAGCAGTGTGGCAAAAATCTGCCATTCGGGGTCAAGCGCCAACCACATCGCTTACTTCTTCTTTCGCAATTTCTTCCGGGGGTCTGTGAACTGAGCCACAATCTTCACCAATGCGGCTCGTTTCGCCTAGCAGGCTGCGCAAAAAGATCGCCTCGCTTGAGCACCTGCGCGAGCTGCGTTTGCCTTGACTTTCCAGTGCTCAGGGGTGAAACTAAGACTGCTGGGGAGTGCGGCACGCGGTGACAGGGGAAACGGTGTCCTTGTACCAAAGGTGTCCTTGTACCAACAACGTCCAGCCCTTTTTCAGGCGCGACATGGTTTTTTTCCGACAACTCACTGGCTGGATAGCACTGGTCATCGCCAGCGTTGGCCCGATGCCATTGTGGGCTCACCATGCGCTTTGCCATACGCACGTCGGCTGTGAACGGGCTCACGCTCACACCAGCCATGCGCACGCCGGCTCGCAATCGTGCAGCCATCATCACCATTCGCCGACCATTCAAGCCGATGATGCGCAGGCCAGTCGAGCGGATGCAGAAGCCGGCCAGCGACCGTGTGGCCTGCATGGGGCTAACGATCAGCATGATTGCGCTATCTGCTATCATCTGTCGCAGTCCGCCTCAGCGACTGCAGTGCCATCGGTCGACTGCGCAGTGTTGCCGCCGAGTGCATCCTGCGGGGCGGCGGACACAACTTCTATAGCCACACTCTGTGGCTGGCCAGCGCCGCGCGGTCCACCGCTCGGCTAACGCTGCGCTACTGCGAGCGGCTTCTATTCATCTTACCGTCGTCGGCAAACTGCTAGATCAGATGCTCCGTCATCTGCGCGGCAAATTGTTCCGGGGCCGAATGATCGGCCACACCACGGGGCCGCGAGGGCCACACCACGGTAAAGAATCTATCAATGCCATTGAATAACCCAATACACAAAACTTCATTCACAAAGCACTTCCAAAATGATGAATCTCAGCTCAGCCGCGCAATGCGACCGCGACCGTGACCGCGGCGGTTTTACTCTAGTCGAACTGTTGGTGGTCATCGCCATCATCGGTGTGCTGGTAGGCCTGTTGTTGCCGGCCGTGCAGGCGGCGCGCGAGGCGGCGCGGCGCATGCAGTGCACCAACCACTTGCGGCAACTGGGACTGGCTGTCCACAATTACGAATCCGCCAATCGTCGGTTGCCCTCGGGCTGGATCGCCAGCAATCCGCATGGCGAGCCCGGCTGGGGATGGGCAGCCGCACTGCTGCCTTACATGGAGGGCAACAATCTGCATCAGCAAATCGATTTCGCTCTGCCCATTGCCGATACGCGGCACGCGCTCGTCCGCACGACCGTCATTCCGACCTTCCTGTGCCCGTCGGACACTGGCCCCGATCTGTTCGAAATTGCCGCCGGAGACGGCCATGATCATGATCACGAGCATTCGAACTTCAGCGTCGATCAAGGCAGCGGCAAACTATTTCAGGTTTCTAAGAGCAACCTCGTCGGCATGTTCGGCAGCTTTGAAATAGAAAGTGCGCCTTACAAAGGCAACGGTATGTTCTATGGCAATAGCCGTATCAAATTCAGCGATGTCAGCGATGGCCTAAGCAATACGCTGATGAGCGGCGAACGCAGTAGTCGCTTGGGCGGTAGCCTGTGGCAAGGCAACATCCCGGCTGCGGCCGAACCCCACGCGCGAATCGTGGGAGTGGCCGACCATGGTCCAAACGATCCCCACGCGCACTTCGATGACTTCAGTAGCTACCACACGGGCGGAGTCAATTTCATGCGCGCCGATGTGTCGGTCTCGTTCATCTCTAACAGCATCGATACTAGCGTCTACCAGGCCATGTCCACGCGCGCCGGCGGAGAGGTGTTTTCAGAGAATTAATCAAACGCGCCGTGCAGAAACCAGTGGCCCGTATTCAAGTCGCGAAAGATCCACCAGCAACTTGCTTGCTCGGTGGCGACGCGATAATAATCGCGGCGGACACTGGGGCCGCGCCACCAACCGCTCTCCAAGCGCTCGGGGCCGGTGGCTTGAATGATTTCCAGCCAGGTGCCGCGCATGGTGAAGCGGGCTGGACAGGCGGCGCGGGCCATACCATCGGGCGGTGGATTGCCCGGCCGCTCAGCCGCTGCCCGCGCGGTTTCGGCCTGCGCCTGTTCGGCCTGCGCAGAATGCGGGCTGCCAGTGGGGGCCAGCGATGGAGCCAAGCGGCCAGCCACTTGGATGGGCAGCGGTGGTGAAAAGAGCTGAGTCGGCCGGCGCTGTGGGTCTTCCCGCGCCGGTTCGCCGCGATGGCGAGCTAGTCGGGAACTCAGCTTGCGAACGGTCTGCTGGGCGTCGCCATCGGGTTTGCGACCCGTCAGCGGTTGTAGCCGACAAGCCAGCTCGGGTTGTGCTTCGCGCACCATAGCTCCCAACACCGCTTTGCGCCCCAGCCGGCTGCTGAGCGTATCGACCAGTCGCGCCAGTTGGCGGCGATCGGCGGTCTGTGTGGCTTCAAACAGTTCCGTCTGTCGCCACACCAAGGGCCCGATCAGTGTCGCATGGAGACTCAAACGCCACAGCGGCGGCGCGCCAGCGGCCGCCCAACGCCCAGGCAATTGCTGCTCCAACTGACCGATCAACAGCATCTCCAAATGTTGCGCATCGGCATTCGGGCGAAATAGCCCCAATTGCATTACCAGCGGTGGGGCTTCGACCAAATCCAGGCGACACACAATCCGCAGCGCACCCTGCCCACGCCGGTTGAGACGCTCGGCCAACTGCCGCGTCAATCGCTTAACCAATTCAACCATCGTCTCGCGATGCTGTGTCGGAAACTCCAGCGACTGTTCCAAGTGCCAATCGGGCGAGACTTGGCGAGCGACGATCGGCTCGGCTTGCTGCCCGGTGGCTTGGTCCCAGCGCAACAGCAGTTGCTCGCCCAGCCGCGAGGCCATCCCGGCCCGAGGCAGTTGCGACAATTGGCCAATGGTTCGCAGCCCCAGGCGCTGCAGCGAGTGGATCGTAGCGGGCTCCACACGCAGGCCGGCCAACGGCAGATCGGCCAAAACGTGCGCGTCGTGCCCCACAGGGGCACAGGCGATGCGGCAAGCTGGCAAGTCGGGCGGCAAGCCGTGTGGCTGTGCGAGTGGCTGTGCGAGTGGCTGTGCGAGTGGTTGTGCGGGTGGCTGTGCGAGTGGATTGTCGTGGCGAGTGAGAAGCGCATCGGGAGGGGCTGGCGGCAGCCTGCGAGTGCGATAGTTGGCCAGGGCCCAAGCTGCTCCGACCGTAGCGGCTAGTCCCAGGCAGCCAAACAAGCGTTGGTCGGCCAGCCAACAGCACACGCTGTCGAGCAACTGCGGTTCGCCCCCAAACAATCCGGCAATCCCCGTCACGTCTAGCAGCAAGCATTCCGGCTGCAGCAGCGAGCGGCCCGCCCAGAGTTTTTTATCCAGTTGTTCGATCCCCACCAAGGGACTGAACCGCTGGGCCTGCTCAGCCAGCTCACACAAGGCCTCGATGTCCTCGTGCGGATCGTGCGGATGGATTTCCATGTCCACTAGCGCGGTCGCTTCGCTCAGCCGCATACCGGGGCGAATGCCGGCAGCCCGGGCCGCTAAGCAGGCCGCT
>JBEBXX010000157.1:0-6009 GCA_040391435.1 Aureliella helgolandensis
CTGCACGAGCGCGGCTTTGAGGTCGAGATCTGGGACTGGAGCACCAAAGACCTCCCGGCCCTGGCCGCGACCGGTGCAACGTTCTCGTCGATGACGGGCTACCTGCGTGGTGACCTGACGAGCGATGAGGGGCGGGCCGAGATCCTCGCGACCGCACGCGAATCGTTGCGCGCCGCGGAGATCATCGATTCGCCCCGCCTCAACCTGCACGGCACGGGCCTCGGCCCCGAGGGGCTGCCCGTGGTGCCGCGTGAGCATGTCACCGGCGAGGACTGGATTCGCGCGGCCGTCGATGAAAATCGTCCCTACGATCAGTTCGTCCGCGATGTGCTGACGGCCAGCGGCTCCAATAAAGACAATCCACCAGCCAGCTACTACAAAATCCTCCGCGATCCCGACTTGATCATGGAAAACACCACGCACCTGTTCCTGGCGGTGCGATTCAACTGCAATAAATGCCATGACCATCCCTTTGAACGCTGGACTCAGGACCAGTACTATCAGCTCTCCGCGTTTTTCGCACAGACCGAACTGCAACCCGATCCGGCCAGCGACGGAAAAGTTATCGGTGGTTCAGCCGTCGAGGGTGCCAAGCCGCTTTACGAGATCGTCGCCGACAAAGCCACTGGCGAAATGCTGCACGTGCGAACCCAGGCAGCCATCGCGCCTAGCTTTCCGTACGAGTGCAACTATGAGGCCCCGGAAGGGGCCACGCGGCGACAGCAGTTGGCTGCGTGGATCACATCTGCCGACAACCCATATTTTGCCAAGAGCCTGGTCAATCGCTTGTGGGGCTATCTCAACGGCGTGGGATTGATGATGCCGCTGGACGACATTCGCGCGGGCAATCCACCCACCAACCCCGAGTTGCTGGACCATCTGACCGAAGAATTCATCGCCAGCGGTTTTGACATCGAGCACGTGTTACGGTTGATTTGCAACTCGCGCACGTATCAACTATCGGTGGCCTCGCAGGAGTGGAATCGCGACGACACGATCAACTATTCGCACGCCACCCCGCGTCGCTTGCCAGCCGAAGTGCTGTATGACGCGGTGCACCTAGTGACCGGCGCCGTTTCGGACATCCCCGGCGTGGCTCCCGGAACTCGCGCGGCTGCACTGCCCGACGTGGCTGTGCAATTGGCGGATGGCTTCTTGAACAATCTGGGCCGTCCGGTGCGCGAGAGCGCTTGCGAGTGCGAGCGCAGCCAGGAGTTGCAGCTCGGCCCGGTGATGGCCCTGGTCAGCGGTCCAACCATCGGCAAGGCCATCAGCGACCCGCTCTGTGCGCTGCCTACGATGGCAGAGAACGTCAGCTTGAGCGACGAGGATATGGTCCGAGAGATCTACTTGCGTGTGCTGGCTCGCTCGGCTACTGACGCCGAGGTCGCCGCCATTATCGATTCAGCAGGTGCCATCGTCGCCGATCACCAGAAGGTAGTTGACCAGTTGGCCGAGCGCGAAGCCTGGTGGACTAGCGAGCGGGCCGCGCTCGAAGAGGCACGCTTGGTGAGCCTGCGCCAGACCCAGGCGGCTGCCGAGGCGCGACAGGCGGAGATACGCGCCGAGCGCGAGCAGATGGAGCAGCAGCGATTGGCGCAACTGACCGCGGCCCAGACCGCCTTATCGGACTACGATCAGCAAGCTGTAGGGCTGGCCGCACAGCGTTTGGACGACGCGACGCAGGCCGTAAACTGGTTTCCACTCAGCCCCAGCTCTGTGACCACAACCAACATGGCCCAAGTAGAAGTACAGGCAGATCGCTCAATTCGCGTCAGCGGCAATGCCGCTAAAGGCGCATACACGGTGACTTGCACGACTCCGCTGCGCGGCATTCGTGGTTTTCGCCTCGAAGCCCTAGCAGCCCCGGCGCTGCCTGGAGGTGGTCCGGGACTAGCCGCCAATGGCAATGTAGTCGTGACAGAAATCGTGCTCACCGCCGCCCCAGCCAATTCCCCCCAGCAAGCCGCACCGGTCAAGATCGCGCGCGGTCAGGCTGATTTTACACAGGCCGGATTCAACATTACTCAAGCTTTCGACGGGAAGACCGACGATCAACTAGGCTGGGCTCTGTCACCCCGCGGAGGCATGACCCACTGGGCCACGTTCGAAACGCAGCAGCCAATCGACTTTGAAGGGGGCACCACACTGAGCTTCACCATTCATCAATCGCACAATGCTGAAAAACATCGCTTGGCCCATTTCCGTCTGTCGGTTACCACCGACGCAGACGAGATACCGCTCGGGCTGCCCGAAGAGCTGGCTGCGCTGCGGGCCATTCCGACCGCAGAGCGATCGCCGGAAACTTTGGCAAAGCTCGTCAACTATTGGAAACTCAGCGACACGCGGCGACAAGAGCTAACGCAAGCGGTGACCACCGCCGAAGCCCCGCTGCCGGCAGAGGCCCCGTTGGTGCAACTGCAGCAGTCGATCGCCAGTTTGGAGAAGCCGACTGCCGACGACCCCAAATTATTGCACTTGCGTTTCAATGCCCAGGCCAGCGCGACGCAACTGGCCCATCGACGTCTGACTTTAGCCCAGGACTTGACCTGGGCCTTGATCAACAGCCCTGCATTTCTGTTCAATCATTAGTAGTATCAGTGGTATCGCTCGCGCAAAGACGCCGGACCTTATTCCGGCGATTTTAGGCTACGCTTACTTCCTCTAAAGGAGCTCACACGATGTTTCGAATTCAGGGTGATGCTGGCAAGGATCTGTGCGACGCACACTTGCAGGTCAATCGTCGCGACGTGCTCCGCGTGGGAGGGTCCGGGCTGCTCGGATTGTCACTCGGTAGCATGCTCAAACTGCACGCGCACGCCAACGATGCGCAGATTATTTCCGCCCCAGGTTGGGGCAAAGCCAAGAGCATCATCATGGTCTACCTGCAAGGCGGTCCGAGCCATCTGGACTTCTGGGATCCCAAAGAAAATGTCCCTGAGAATGTGAAGAGTCCGTTCAGCAATATCTCCACCAAAATCCCGGGTATTCAATTCACCGAAAACCTCCCCAAGTTAGCTCAGATTAACGATCGTTTCAGCATGATTCGTTCGATGAGCTATACGCCCAATGGACTGTTCAACCACACCGCCGCTATCTATCAATTGATGACCGGCTATACGACGGACAAAGTCAGTCCGTCGGGCCAGCTCGAGCCGCCGACTCCCAAAGATTTTCCTAACTTCGGTTCAAACATCGTTCGCCTGCGGCCTACCGATGAACCGATGCTACCGTTCGTCATGCTGCCTCGTCCCTTGCAAGAGAGCAACGTGATTGGCAAAGGGGGCACGGCCGGCTTCCTGGGGAAATCCTACGATCCATATACGCTCTATCCCGATGGAGATGATATGGACATGTCAAAGATGGAGCGGATCAAAATCGACGACCTGCAACTGCGTCCCGACGTGTTTGCCGTGCGCTTGGAGAGGCGCGCCAAGTTGCGCGACTTGGTCAACGCGCAGATGCCCGAGATCAATAGCGCGGTGAAAGATTTTCAATTGGACAGCTACTACAATCAAGCCCTCGACCTAATCGTCTCGGGCCGCGCCCGGGATGCGTTCAGCCTATCCAGCGAAACCGATGCACTGCGCGACCGCTACGGGCGCAATACGTTTGGACAGAGCTGCTTGCTGGCGCGGCGATTGGTCGAAGCGGGAACGCGAGTAGTGGAAGTCATCTGGCCCAAGGTCGCCAACTCGGATAACCATTCTTGGGATCACCACACGGGCCTTACCGAGCGCATGCGCGATCGCTCGGCACCCATGCTCGACTCGGGCTTGACCACCTTGATCGAAGACTTGGACGAACGGGGCATGTTGGAAGAGACCCTCGTGGTCGCTATCGGCGAATTCGGACGAGCCCCGCAGCGTGGGGTGAGCACGTCGGGCAACGGCAATTCAGCCGACGGCCGCGACCACTGGCCGTATTGCTATACCGCCATCGTGGCGGGTGCCGGGGTCAAGCGAGGCTACGTGCACGGCAAGAGCGACAAAACCGCCTCGGCTCCGCTGGAGGATCCCGTGCATCCGATCGAGTTGCTCGCCTCCATCTACCACGGTTTTGGAATCGATCCAGCCACCACCGTCTACAATCACCTCAATCAGCCGCGGGAGTTGGTCAAAGCGGAGGCGCTGACCGCGATTTTCTCTTAGCGGACGGCCGTTGCAACCGGGGGGACTAACGAAAACCGCACGTCAGACGTATACTTCGCAGTTTGCTTTCTTGCCAGCTTTGAATAGCAAATCCACGAAGGAATTGATGGTGGTCGATAGCTCTCCCAACAACTCAACCGTACTCTCCGACGAACGCATCCTGGTTCTGGACTTTGGCTCGCAGTACGCTCAGCTCATCGCGCGCCGTGTCCGCGAGCAAAACGTCTATTGCGAGATCATTCGCCACGATTTATCCGCCGACGCGATCGCGGCCAAGCGGCCCGCGGGCATAATCCTCTCGGGCGGCCCGGCCAGCGTCTACGCCGAAGGGGCACCTAAGTGCGATCCGCGCATCTTTGAACTCGGCATCCCGGTACTGGGCATCTGCTACGGCATGCAACTGGCCTGTGAAGCGCTGGGCAGCCAGGTCGGCCACAGCCAGTCTCGAGAGTACGGCCGGGCCACGCTCAAGATCGACAAAACCCAAGGCTTGCTGGCGGGACTGCCCGACAGCCTGGACGTGTGGATGAGCCACGGCGATCAGGTCAATCAAGTTTCGAGTGAATTCGAGGCGTTGGCGGCTACGGCAAATTGCACCTACGCAGCCGTGCGGCATACGCGTCTGCCCGTCTACGGCCTGCAGTTCCACCCCGAAGTTACGCACACGCCCCTGGGCGGCACAATCCTGCACAACTTTCTGTATGCGGTTTGCGGTTGCCAGGGTCAGTGGCACCTGGCCGACTTCGCACAATTGACGATCGAGCGCCTACGAGCGGAGATAGGCGATCAGCGCGTGATCTGTGGGCTGTCCGGCGGTGTCGATAGCGCGGTCACGGCCGCGCTGCTGTACAAAGCCATCGGTTCGCAGTTGAGCTGCATTTTGGTTGACAATGGATTGCTGCGCAAGGATGAGCAGGCGGCCGTACTGGCTGAATTCACCAATCACTTCAAAGCCGACTTGCACATCGTGCGCGCCGAAGATCGCTTCTTGGAAACTCTAGCGGGCATTACTGAACCCCAAGAGAAGCGCCGCCGCATCGGCTACTTGTTCATCGACTGCTTCAAAGAGGAAGCCACTAAGATCGCGGGTGCTAAGTACTTGGCCCAAGGCACGCTCTACCCGGACGTGATCGAGAGTGGCGCAGCTAAGGATGGCCCAGCCGCGACGATCAAACTGCATCACAACGTAGGTGGCCTACCCGAACAATTAGGTTTCGAACTGGTCGAGCCGCTGCGAGATTTGTTCAAAGATGAAGTCCGCAAGCTGGGCTTGGAATTGGGGCTGCCAGAGCAGTTGGTGTGGCGGCATCCTTTCCCTGGCCCGGGCTTGGCAGTCCGCTGCCTGGGCGAAGTGACGCGAGAGAAACTCAATATTCTGCGCGAAGCTGATCATATTGTGGTCAGCGAGATTAAAGCGGCGGGACTCTACCGCCAAACGTCACAAGCCTTTGCCGTGCTGTTGCCCGTGCAGAGCGTGGGGGTCATGGGCGATGCGCGCACGTACGATCTGCTGGCGCGCATGAGCAGTCGCATTATCAACGAAGTGCGGGGGGTGAATCGCGTTTGCTACGACATCAGTAGCAAGCCACCAGCTACCATCGAATGGGAGTAGTACCCAGTATGTCCAGAACGGCAGTCCTGTTAGCTGGCGTGCCCAGCGAGAACCCGGCTCTCTTCCACCGCGTCCGCTTTCGAGTGGGCGATCCCGCCGCGTGGTTGGCGCTGGACCTAGATGGCCAGCAGCGAAGCGAATTCATTGTTCGCGACATCGAGATGGAGCGCGCTCGACAAGCCGTTCAGATAGACCATGTCGCTTGCCCGGCCGACTATGCGCCAGCCTCATGTCTCTCGGGCGATC
>JBEBXX010000158.1:0-5996 GCA_040391435.1 Aureliella helgolandensis
CCGCTTCCCCACATTGTAGAGCGGTTGTCCCAACCGCTTCTCCACTCAATCCCTACCTAAATCGCTCGTCCCAACCGCTTCCCCGTATTGTAGAGCGCTCGTCTCAACCGCTTTCCCACTTAATCCCCCGACGTCGAGCATTTGTCCCAACAAAAGCGGTCTAGAAGAGCGAGCTTTCCGGGAAGTCGATCTGGGCTACAATAGTCTTTTTCGGTCGGTTACACCCATCAGTGAACCTCTAATGATTCTAGTCCTCGATAACTACGACTCGTTTACTTACAATCTGGTCCAGCGTCTGGGCGAGATCGACCCGCATGTCGACGTCCGCGTCGTGCGCAATGACAAGATCACCATCCCAGAGATTCGGCAGTTGCAGCCACAGCGGATCCTGATCTCACCTGGCCCGTGCACGCCCGGGCAAGCCGGCATCAGCGTGGCAGTCGTCGAACAATTGGCCGGCGAATTCCCAATTCTAGGAGTTTGCTTGGGGCATCAGGCGATCGGGCAGGCTCTGGGTGGCACGATTGTTCGGGCGACCGAACTGATGCATGGCAAGACCGATGCGATTATCCACGACGATCGGGGTTTTTTCGCTGGCCTGCCCAATCCATTCATCGCTACGCGCTATCATTCCTTAGTGATCGAGCCGTCGAGTCTGCCGGCGGAGCTGGAGGTCTCGGCCTGGGTCGAAGCGGCCAACGGCGAGCGCACGATCATGGGGGTTCGCCACCGAGTGCATCCGCTTGAAGGCTGGCAGTTCCATCCCGAAAGCTTTCTGACTGAACCCGGTGTTGAACTGCTGAGTCGCTTTCTAAACTGGCAGACCGAAAGTGCCCTACCGGTCACAATTGGTTAGTCTTGCCCGAGCGCACAACCGGAACTTCGATCCCTTCTCACCATTCCGCTTTTGAGGCGTTGAATTTGTATGTTATGTGTAACGATCGGTCGCAGTCGGCATAGAGCCATGATCGCTGAGTACCAGTACTTGGCTCAACAGGGGGCTGAGCTTGTCGAAATGCGGCTGGACTATATTGGCCGGCACATCAATCTCAAGCGTTTGTTGGCCGAGCGGTATTGCCCGGTAGTCGTCACCTGTCGCCGCAAAGAGGATGGCGGGCGTTGGGAAAAGACGGAGGAAGAGCGGCTGATGTTGCTGCGCAGTGCGATTGCCAGCGGGGTTGACTTTGTCGATCTGGAAGATGACATCGCCGAGAGCATTCCGCGTTACGGATCGACCAAACGCATCGTCAGCATGCACAATTTTGAGCACACGCCCGACGACTTGGAGGGGATCCACGCGCGATTGGCTGCCATGGATGCCGACGTGGTTAAGATCGCGACCATGGCCACTTCGTTTGCCGATTGCATTCGCATGCTGCGCTTGGTCCAGTCGGCCACGGTTCCGACTATCGGCTTGTGCATGGGCGATATGGGAGTAGTGACTCGGATTTTGGGCCTGCGCTACGGTTCTCCGTTCACGTTCACTACTATTTCGTCAGAGCGCAAGATCGCGCCTGGGCAGATCACGTTTGAAACGATGCGCGACGTTTACCGTCCGCAACAGATCGACGAAAACACTCGTCTGTTTGGCGTGGTAGCCGATCCGGTGGCCCATTCTCTGAGCCCGCAAATTCACAACGCGGCCTTTCACCACAACGGGCTCAACTGTCGCTATCTACCGTTTCGCATCGTCTCAGAAGAGCTGCCGCTTTTCTTGGAGTGGTGCAAGCAGTCCGGCGTGGAAGGACTGAGCGTCACAATCCCGCACAAGGAAACGATGGTGGGGTTGATGGATGAGGCGGAATCGGCCAGCCAAGGCATTGGGGCGATCAACACGGTATCGATCCAGCCGCCGCTGGCTAGCGGATACAACACCGATTATCGCGCCGCAATGGACTGTTTGACCGAAGCGGTTAAGACTCAAGCCATCAGTCGCAATCAGTCGATTCGCGACGAGGATTTGTTCCGTGGGCGTGGCGTGCTTTTGTTGGGAGCCGGTGGCGTGGCGCGGGCGATTGGTTATGGCCTGCGACAGCGTGGGGCCGACGTAGTCATTGCCAGCCGCACTCAAGCTCGGGCTGAGGATTTGGCGCGGGCTATTGGGGGACGAGCCATAACCTGGGGCCAGCGACATGACTTACGAGTAGGGATCTTGGTCAACTGCACACCCATCGGCATGCACCCGGACATCGATAGCAGTCCCTACTTGGCAGACAAGCTGCACTCCGATGCGATCGTTTTCGACACCGTCTACACTCCCGAGCAGACGCTGTTCATCAAGGATGCCAAGGCCAAAGGCTGCTTTGTGATTAACGGCCTGGACATGTTCGTTAGGCAGGCCGCCTATCAGTACAAACTGTTCACAGGCCTGGAACCTCCCAGTCGCTTGATGCGCGACACGGTTAAACGCTTGACCTCGCCGGTGAAGTATTAGCAGCCTCGTCCTGTTGAGATGCCACAGAACACAGGTTCGCAGCTCCCGCGCCGCGGCGACCGGCCCGGGCTGGGCACATGGCGTCCACCGATTTTCTAACCGCACATCTTCTAACCTTTGTCCGGCCGACCCGGACTTGGCTGCGTCGGGCTTGACATACTTCCCACAATTCCGGCTCCGTCGTGCGGTAAACACGACGAGCGTAAGAAAATCGTGGGAACGATTTTTGGTTAGAAAATGGACGGTTAGAAAATCCGGCGATCGGGCGCGCGACGGCAGTTAGACGTTGCTTAAGATGCAGAGTGTGGAGAGCTGCCGTAAGCGTGCTGCGAGCCTGCGAGCGCAATGGGGTAGGCACTCAGGGATCTCGCCGCAGGTCGCCAGCGGGTTGAGCATGCACGCTAGCGTACCAAGCGGTCCAGGCCGCCCGGTCAAAGCCTTTGTTTTGTCCGGTCAAAGCAGTGAGCGCACTGAGCACCTCTGGATTCTGGACTTCGACCTGGACTGGCTTGCCGCCGCCGGTCGTAAAGCTACCGCTGGTCGGGCTAGCGTTGATCCCCGAACTACTGGGGGCCTGCAGATGCTTGCTGGTCAACGCAGCGAGCAGCGGAAAGAAGATCCCCTCGGCTTGCAACTGCCGCAAGCCAAAGGCTGCACTGTTGATCTGCGAGTTATTCTTGCTTTTGAGGTATCCCATGTAGATTGGAATCGCCGCTTCGCGCCCGTAGTTGCTCAAGGCGGAGAGGCAGCGATTGCGGACCACATCGCTGGGATCGGACATGCTCGTGCGAGCTAGAAACTGGGCGACCGCGGGTTGCTCAAAGCGCGACAGCACGTCGATGTACAGCAAACGCAGTTCAACGGACAGATTATGGCGCTTATCTGCAAGGAAGTCCATGATCGTGCCGGCGGTGAGTGGGTCGTTGATTTGCGCAATATTCTGCATGGCTTCTTGCAGTCTTGGGCCGTGACCTGTCAAAGCAATCGAGTGCCAGCGGGACAGGTCCCGCGAAGCTGCCAAGACCTTGGCTTTAGCCTCCTCACGCTGCTGTTCGACGGCGATCACTTCGGGAAACTTCCAGCGCCCCTTGTACAGCACCTTGCCGCGGTTGCCCCCCATCACGACCTCCTCCTTGACCCACCGTTGATTGGCATCGCGTTTATAACCGGTGGCGGTTCGGGCTGCGGCGTTCTGAGGGTCTAGGTCTAGGATGCGCAGAAAGTGGGCTTGAGCTAGATCTGGCAAGCCGAGTCTTGCACATTCCCCAGCCAGCGCTGCGTGCGTGGCCACCGTCTGTTCGACTTCGCCTACATTCAGCGCGTACTGCTTGCGCGGTTCCGACATCGGGATGTACCCATTGAGCGACAGTTCCGACTCCATCACGCGGATAAACACCCCATTTTCAACTTCCACCGCCCAGACTTTCACCGGGGCTTGGTTGATCGTCTCCGTCTCGACGTTGACGACTGTGCCGGCAATGACTCGTCCATCGCGATAGTGAAAGACATCTGCATGCACGTACAGCGGTGCCGCCTGGGCCAGCAGGGCTGCGCATAGCGTCCAGTAGTAGACTGCCAATCGGTCGCTGAGCATGATCTGAGCCAAGGTCGAGAAGGTGGACGTAGTGCAGCGCGGGAGCCTGACGAGATGGATATCACTCTATTATAGTTCGCTTTTTGCGCTAGCGACTGACCATCGCAGCTAGGTGCCCGGAAGTGGACCAGACTGTGGACCAGACTGTGGACCAGACTGTGGACCAGGCTGTGGATGAGGCTGTGGATGAGGCTTGTCGATAATAGCTACGATTTCGACCGCCTTTTTGCCTTTGAAGGCGCCCGCTTTACCATGGAATTTGCCTATTCCAGCCACCTCGACCTCCAGCAATTCACGCACGTCCTTTTCGGTGGTCACGATATCCCCCACGGCTAGATGCAGTAGGTCGACGGCGCGGATAGTGGACTGAGCCAAGCTGACTACCATTTCGACTCGCGATTCGCCCAGCAATTGCTCCAGATGTCTCTGGCTGGCAGGATTGCTCTTGGCAGAAGCATGGCTGATCCAGCTATTGTTGGTCAGTTTACCACCCATGCGTTCAATCGTATTGAAGGGGATGCACAGGTTGACCATGCCGCGCGACTTGCCCATGGTCAACTCAAAGCTGACCAGGATGACGACTTCGTTGGGCGGCACGATCTGCACCAACTGTGGATTGCTCTCGACGCGTTCCAGTTCGATCTCCAGCGGCATGGTGTTGCTCCAAGCCGCCTGGAGCTCGCGGAGAAAATTGTGCGTGATGCGATTGGTCAACCGCAGTTCAATCTCGCTCAGCGGCCGGACCATCTGCGATTCGGTCGATCCGGTACCGCCCAGCATGCGATCGATGATGGGATACAAGATGGCGGGGCTGAAGTCTAGGATCCAGTTTCCGTCCAGCGGCGTGGGGCGCAGCAGGTTGAAGCAGGTGGGGATTTCCAAGCTGTACACAAATTCGCTGTAGGTCAACTGATCCACGCTGACCAATTTCGACTCCACGATGGTCCGCAGTAGAGCGGACAGGGATGCACCGAAATTTCTAGCGAAGCCTTCATGCAGCGACTGCAGGGCCCGCATCTGTTCCTTGCCCACGCGCTCCGGGCGTTTGAAATCGTAGGCCACCACGCGTTGCCGCGGCACGGTTCGCCGTCCACCAGCGGGCGCGGATGCGGAGTCCGGTGGCACTGCCTCGTCGGTTTGAGCAGGATTCAGCGAGTCGTTAGACATAGGTGCCTTCCATGGCGGGTGCTCGACTTAAAAATGAAAAGGTGTGCTGCAGCGGTGGACGCGCAGGGCCGGTCCAGGAACCTCGCGGGTTGGGAGATGGACCGGGCTGCACTGCTGGATTGCCTAGCTGCTCGATTGCCTAGCTGCTCAATTGCCTAGCTGCTCAATTGCCTAGCTGCTCGATTGCCTAGCTGCTCAATTGCGTAGCTGGCCATTTCCAACGACCAAATACTTGTACGTGGTCAGCTCGTTCAAACCGCACGGCCCACGCGCATGGAACTTGTCTGTGCTAATTCCGATTTCGGCTCCTAATCCAAACTCACCGCCATCATTAAACCGCGTGCTGGCGTTGACCACCACTGCGCTGGAATCCACTTGGGCCTGGAACTGCTGCGCCGCCGCCAAGCTGCTGGTGACGATGGCATCGGTGTGGCCTGAGCCGTAGCGTTCGATATGTGCGATGGCCGCATCGATATCTGGAACGACTCGGCAACTGATGGTTGGTCCTAGATACTCGGTCCCCCAATCCTCAGGTTTAGCTGCGATAGCCTTAGGGATTAAGCGGCAGGTAGCTGCGTCGCCGCGAACTTCGACGCCGCGCTGGGCAAACTGCTCGGCAATGCGCGGCAGCCAAGCTTCGGCGACCGCTTGGTGCACGAGCAGGCTCTCGCACGCGTTGCAGACTCCCATCCGTTGGCACTTGGAATTGACCACGATCTGCAAAGCCATCTCTGGGTCGGCGGTCGCGTCGACGTAGACGTGGCAAATGCCATCAAAGTGTTTGATAACTGGCATGCGGGC
>JBEBXX010000159.1:0-5992 GCA_040391435.1 Aureliella helgolandensis
CTTGATGTCAGCCGGCTTTTTAGCCAGCTTAGTGTCCTTGGGAATCACTCCCAGACGTTTTTGATTCTCGAACATTTGTTCGCGAATTACATCCCAACCGGCATCGAACTTGCCCGCCTGCTTTTCGATATAGGACTTGGGAACGTGGTGCGGTGCGTGCGTTGCCCCGGGAGCAAAGTAGGCAAAAAATGGGCGGTCCGGTGTGAGCGACTGCTGAGAGCGAATCCAGTTAATGGACTGAGTGGTCATGTCACTTAAAAAGTGGTAATCGGGATCACCTTTGATAGGATCGTCGACTGGTGTCACTCCGTCGTAGATGGCTGGGGACCACTGATTGGTCTCACCACCGAGAAAGCCGTAAAATTTGTCGAAGCCGCTGAGCGTAGGCCAGCGAGTTAGTGGGCCGGAGGGGCTGATCTCCCATACGGCAACCTCATGGCACTTGCCGAAATGTGCAGTGCTGTAGCCATTGAGTCGCAGCACTTCGGGAAGTTTGGTACAGTCCGCTGGCAACACGCCTGTATTACCAGGGAAAGAAGTTGCGGTTTCGGTAATGCTGCCCATGTTGACGCTATGGTGATTGCGACCCGTCAGCAAGGCTTGTCGAGTAGGCGAGCAGAGGGCCGTGGAGTGAAAATGGTTGTATCGCAGCCCCGCCGAGGCCAGTCGGTCGAAGGTAGGCGTCGGTATCACTCCCCCGAACGCGCTCGTTCCAGCAAACCCCAGATCGTCGATCAGTATGATGACCACATTGGGTGCACCTTTAGGCGGTTTGACTTCAAACACCGGCGGCGACTTCACGTCGCGCGCATCGAGAGTGGTGATCGGCTTTTCGTACGGGGCTTGCAAAGGCAGCACCGTGCGGTCTATGGGCACACTTTCCAAATCGACAAAGTTCTGTGCAAATATGGCTGGCGAAGCCAGGACCGTTGCCAGGGCGGCTAGAAACAAGCAGCACGAGAGCATGAAGCGAGGCAGAGGTACAAATGTCATAGCGAGAGTTTTCCTTTGCGGGCACAGAATCGGTCGAGCCACAACAGGCACATAGCGCGAGAGTAAAAGGGCAGTTGGTGCAATTCGAGCGGACCGGGCAGTTAATGTAGTAATCGAGACTAAGTTTGTAAGCGGACTCTAGCTGCTAGCTGAGTCCGGCTTCTGCAGCCGCACTAGCAGCCATTGTTCGGTGTTCTCCTGGCCGACGTGAATCAGGGCTGGGGCTTCATCCTTGGTCAGGTTGTAGAGACCGGTTTCGATAAAGTTCTGGCTGTGGTCCCCGACGGAGAACGCGACGCGCTGTGTTTGCTTGTCCACAGAGCCCTGGATAGGTTGTGTTTTTCCGGTTTCTGTGTCGGTGTAGTTGCCGCGAATAATTCCCTGCTTGTTGACTGCCAGCTCGAGTGAGACGACAGACTTTTCGTGATCTCCTTTAGTTAGTGCGAAAACTCCCAGCGGCAGCCAATCGCTATCGGCGGGTGCATCGGCCGCGGCGCCTGCGGTGGCTAGGTCGCTGGCTTGCTGATAGTACTCCTGTGTCGTACCGGCTGACTGGCCGTCGACGTATACGTTATCCCCGTCACTGGTTACCGTATTGCCGTAGTCGTAGTAAATGGGCTGAGCGACAGGGTAGCTCATCCACGCGCCGACCGAATCCCACGTGGCAGCCCGCCAGGCTGCGCCCGTAGCCCAGCCCGTTGCGTACCAGGCGCCGGGGTGAGCGGTGTACCAGCTATCGCCATAGATGCCCCAGTGATCGTAGTTGGTCCTGACCGCGGCGGCGGCAGTGTAGCGTCCCGAGGGGGTGACGCGAGTGAAGCCGGCCGCTACGCCTGCGGGGCCGCTGGCTACGACACCGCCGCGTCCATAACCACCGGGGCCCACGGCGGCGCGGCCCGCTACGGCACCATCTGGCCCGACCGCAGCCCCACGCACTGCAGCGCCACCGCTGGCTCCCTTGACTCCGCCCACGGCAGCCACGCCGCCATCTGGGCCGACCGCAACACCGCGCGCAGCGGCATTACCACCTGAACCTTGGACACCTCCAATGCTGCCGACGCCCCCGTCGGCGCCCACGCCAACAGCTCTTCCGACAGTATTGCCCTGTGGCCCCGTGACCGTCGCGCCGGCAGCTTGGCCTCCGCGCGGTCCGGTGGCAGTTCCCGTGTTGACATCGAACCTGCCCTCGCCGGCGGGCAGTTGATTGGGCTGACGGCGACCGCTGGCTGCCGGGCTGTGCATGCCACCGTCGGACGGCATGCCTAGGAAATTACCTAGCTGGTCATTGCTTGGGCGCGAGTAGCTATTGCGTGCTTGGCCACCGCCACGCTGGGCCCCGCCGAAGTTTGTCACTTGCCCAGTTCTTCCTGCGACTTGGCCACCGCCCGAAAAATTGCTCGCTCCGCGTGGGCTGGCAGCGTGACCGCCGCTAAATCCGCCTCCCCCGAAATTGCCGCCGCCGGAGTTACCACCACTGCGAGCGCCTCCGCCGAGGTTACCACCGCCGAAGCTACTGCCACTGCGAGCGACTCCGCCGAAGTTACCGCCGCTAAGCCCGCCGCCGCCGAAGTTACCGCCGCTGCGAGCGCCGCCGCCAAAGTTACCGCCACTGCGTCCGCCGCTGAAACCTCCGCCGCCAAAGTTACTGCCGCCGCCGCGTCCACCACTAAAGCCACCGCCACCGCCACCGCGGCCGCGGCCTAAAGCGTCGGTCAATGGCAGACTCAGAATCAACAGTGCTGCGAGCACACTCAATTGAAGGGATCGAAACATGAGAAGGTCTCTTCGGGGGAAAGGATGTAAGGGGTGGCCAACGGGATCAGGGATTGGCCGATTGGCGTTTGAGCACGACTTCGTCTGTATCAGGCAAGGCTACGTCACCAGCGAAGCGCTGCGTCGACTGCCAAACGCAGCCGTTGTCATCGAGTTTTGCCAACAGATTGACAGAGCGAGTGGGGATTCCATCGCCGGTCATGCCGATCATCTCTGCCGACCAACCGGCTGAGACGGGAGTCCAGATGCCGATGGCATGGCCGCCATCGGGACTAAAGCTCCAAGACTGCATATAGCCACCGAGTGGATTCCAACCAATCAGTTGTACGCCTGAGGATTGTGAGCCGTCCAGCGCCGTAGTGGTATAGCTGCGCTCAATGAAGCGTTCATCGGCCACCCAGCGATACACCGACTCCGATTTCACGCCGTGCTCTTCCGAGGTCCACTTGCCGATTAGCCATTGCAAATCGGCAAGGCTTTGAGGCGTGGCCTGAGCTTCAACCCAGCTTTCTCGAACGGATGCCATGCGCCACTGAGCGGGTGCCTGTGCTGAGTCATGTGCCGCATCTTTAACATGCACCGCTGTGTATTGGCTGTATCCGGCCTGGCCTGCCGGTGGCGGCACCAACTTGGCTCGGCCATCTTCGATGGCTACCGTGTTGCTCACTAGCCGCACAGAATCAATGGAGATTTCAATTTTGACGTTTGGATTTTCTTGGAAGAGCTGGCTGTAGACCTGCTCGATCTCATCGCGGCCGTCATACACGTCGCCGACATCATCGATGTATTGCGCCTGGTCGGTCCATAACTTGGCAATCGCTTTAGCATCGCCTGCATTGAAGGCGTCCACGAAGGCCTTGGATCCGGCGCGAATGGCCTCGAGCTCTGGCGAGGACTTAGCAGACTCTGGCGAGGACTTAGCGGGCGGCTGCTCTGGGGTCGCGGCCTCGGTTTGTTGGGCGTAGCCAACGTTCGCGCCTAGTGCCAGAGCCAACAGAGCGGTGGCGATGCAATATCTCATGGTGCCTTCTTATTCTGATAGACGGATATAGGTCGGAGCGCAGCCGTGCAAAAAGGCCGCGGGCTCCGCCGCGGCTAACATGGACCAGTCGAGAGCCCCCACTCTGTCATACGGGACCTGGCGAGATCCTTAACAGCAGTTCTACATAGGGCGTCGCCGCCTGAAGCGCGACCCCACGCGCGATCAAGTCACGCAGGAAATCCACCGCTTCGCGATCAACCGACTTGAGGTCCAAGAGGTCCAGCGCCACCGTGTCCCCCAGTTGCGGCAGCTCTCGCAGCAACTCTTCGATATCGACCGCTTGGAGCCGGCCGTCGATCTTGAGCGTCGTTCCCATAGACTGCTTGATAGTAGTGATGCGAGTTGCCATGGCGAGGGCTAATAAGCAACTTGAGCGCCAAGTCGGCCAGTGCGCTGTGAGCCCCTTCGCATAGAGGGTGGGCAGGGCTGGCAGTGGCCTCTCGGGATCTGGCGTTTGCCTGCTCTGGCCCGCTATGAAATTGCTAGCGAAAATCTGGCTAAGTTTCCGACGTGGTGCAAAACAGGGCGAAGAGGTGCCAAAATATCCCAAAAGGAGCAACCCCTCTTTGGTACCCGCGGCAACGCGCAGAGGCGTGGCTGACTCCCGTGACGCGTGAGCGACTGAACGCTAGCAACTCTCAAATGCCATGTCTCCCGCTGGGTAGATTTTGCCGAAAGCGGCGAGTTTAACGAACATTCCACCTGGGCGCAGACGATAGAGTTTGAGGCACATCCACGTACAGGCGGTTTGGACGGACAATGACTACGAGCAGGCATCCAGAGTGGCTATCTCGCTTGTTTGCTAGCCTCTGCATTGTTTTAAGCTGCAGCCACGAAGTTTTAGCTCAAGGCAATCCACTTCCGGTTGCAGAAGCGTTCCAGCGGGATGGGGTTCCCGGTGTTCCACTCGATGCGAGAATTCCGGCGGGGGCACAGAACTCAAACGGCAATATGCAAAGCGTGCCGCTGCAACGCAACCCGCCACTGGTAGGCCAACTGACCATCGAGGGGCAGGGGCAGAATGTGGACATTTTCGCTCGCGATGTCGACCTGCGCTTAGTGCTAGCACATCTGGCCGAAGAGGCGGGCGTGAACATTGTGGTGGCCGAGAGCGTTCAGGCCACCGTGAATACGACACTCAACAATGTTCCCTTGTGGGATGCGTTGGATGCCATCTTGAAGGTCAACGGCCTGGTGTGGTCTCGCCAAGGAGAGATCATCTTCGTTACGCAGCCCGGTAGTGGTCAGGGGAATTCCGGACAATCTCCAGGGCTGACACTGCAGGTCTTCGATTTGAATTTTACTTCGGCAACGGAGGTCTTAGAAGTTGTCAACGGTCTAACCTCTCCAGCGGGTAAAGCATTTACGCACAGTATTGATATCGCCAATACTAGGCAGACACGCGAGCGGATTGTGGTGGAGGACTTTCCAGAGCGACTGGCGGCCATCGCAACTTACATCGCCAGCGTCGACAACCCGCCGATGCAGGTCATGATCGAGGCGCACGTATTGCAAGTCACGCTGACCAACGAACAGCGACACGGGGTGAATCTAGATGGACTACTGCGGCTCTCCGGAGCCCACGTCGGAATGCGCACGCAAGGCTTCGCCAATGGAGACGCCAGCCCCGGTTTTATGCTCGGCCTTGAGGCGACCGATCTGGATGGTATGATCGAAGCCCTCTGTTCCAATTCGAATGTGCGAACCTTGGCAGCGCCAAAAATACTTGTCGTCAACGGCCAGGAGGCGCGTGTTCAGATCGGTTCACGATTTGGCTACTTCGTCACCACGACGACTCAGACCAGCAGTCTACAGAGTGTTGAATTCTTGGACATCGGAGTCGTGCTCGATGTCCGGCCGACGATCACTCGCGACGGGCAGGTCCTGCTGCATGTCGCGCCTAAAGTCTCTGGTGGACGCATCAATCCCGATTCGGGACTTCCCGAGGAAGATACTACCGAAGCGAGCACGACCGTGCTACTGCCTGACGGCAAGGGGATGATTATCGGGGGGCTGATCAAGGAGAGCGATGTGGCCAGCAAGAGCTGGGTCCCTTGGCTGGGAAAAATCCCAGTCCTCGGGCACCTCTTCCGACGCACCAATAACTCGACCCAGCGGACGGAGGTGATCTTAACTCTCACCCCGCGCATCGTACCCTTCACACCCGCCGGCGATTGCAATCCA
>JBEBXX010000160.1:0-5977 GCA_040391435.1 Aureliella helgolandensis
ATACGGCCCACCATTCATAAATAGGTGAATCACGCGCTTTGCGCGAGGCGGGAAATGAGGCGTCGCTAGCAGACTTTGAGGCGCGGCCGCAAGTGCTTGGGGCAGCCCCAGTACATGAGCGGCTCCCACCAGCCCCATGCCGCCGCCGACATGTCGCAGCATTTCACGGCGTAGCATTTCGCGGTGTTCCAATATGCCCGGTTGTATTACCCGCTGCTCCAAGGCTGTCGACGGATACGATCGGTTATTGTTCGAAGATTGCGTATTCACAGAAAAAATCTCAATCGATGAAAATGAATTCGTTCGAGGCCAGCAGCACGTGAGCATATTGATGCCACCTAGCCAATTCGGTATTGTCTTGGGATTTATCGCCAGCGTTTGGTGGGGTCAAATACGCCATGCCGAGCTGAAGCTCGTGCGCAGTGGGAGCTCGTGAGAATAGCCACAAGTAGGCCTGCCTGATCCGGCTGGCGTCACTGCCCAAGTCCGGCTGGTGCAGTCGCGTGACCAAGCCTCGGGCCTGTTCCTGCAGCAGCGGACTGTTGATCGCAAACAGCCCCTGTAGCGGCGTCACGGTGTCCGTCCGCATCGGACTGTGTTGATTAGCATCTGGGAAATCGTGAATCATCAACGTCGGCGACATATCTTGCCTATCGACTGAGGCATACAGCGTTCGGCGATGGTTACTCTCCGTGTCCAGCGGCGCTGCCGGGCCACCTGCAGTTGGATCCAGCCCACCACTGACGGCCAGCATCGCGTCCCGCCATTCCTCGAAAGTGAGTCGGCGTCGATTGGCATGAGACAGCCATTGGTTCTCGGGATCGGGATGGCCTGCATCGCGCTCAGCCGACGACGATTGCTGCCAAGTAGCCGAGCGGAGTATTTCGCGGTGTAGCTGTTTGATCGACCAGTTATTCGCAATAAACCGCGCAGCCAAATCATCGAGCAGCTCGGGGTGAGTTGGGCGACCTCCCTGCTGGCCAAAGTCGCTCGGCGTAGCCACGATGCCTTGGTTGAAGTGAGCGAGCCACACGCGATTGACCAGTACTCGCGCAGTTAGCCCCTGCGCCTCGGTTGTAATCGACTGAGCCAACTCCAGACGACCGCTGCCGTTCTCGTATGGCTTGGGTTGATCGGCCGACAATACCGTTAGAAAACGGCGGGGGATGATCGGACCGGGGCGATTGGGATTGCCGCGGATAAACGATGGCAAGTCTTGTGGTCCAGGGCGATACTCCAACCGCGTGCCCTGTTCGGGCTTGTCTCCAGCGCGAACTACATACAGCGACTCCTCTGCCAGTGCGTTGGCAAGCGGAGTGTCGTAATGGGGCGTCGAACTTCTGAGCAGCTCGATCTCGGTAGCCAATTTGTCGATCTGCTCCTGCGGCGCTGGCTTCTGCTTAGCTAACTGTGCCGTTTGCTCTTCCAGCCTAGCCACCTGTTCCCTAGCGGCCAGCACCGGCGCGTACGCTTCTTCACTAATTAGCGGTCGCTCCTTATGCCGAGTGCTCGCAAAAATGCCCGCCAGACCGTAGTAGTCATCGGCGCTGATCGGATCAAACTTGTGATCGTGGCAACGCGCACACGCGACGGTCAACCCCAGGAAGGTGCGCGAAACGGCATCCACTCGCTCTTCCCACTCATCAGCCACGATGACCTTAATCAGTTCGCTGGGCAGCTTTAATTCCTTCCAGTACTCTGGGCTGAGACTTAGAAAGCCAAGTGCGGGTAGATCTTCCGGTCCGGTACCCGGCATCAGATCGGTGGCTAGTTGTCGGTGGATGAAATCGTCGTATGGCATGTCGTCATTGAAAGCCTGAACGACCCAGTCGCGATACAAATGAGCTTGCGAGGTTTGTGGCAACCAGCTCGCTGTGGTGTCGGTGTAGCGTGCCAAGTCCAACCACCAGCGGCCCCACTTCTCGCCATACTGAGGCGACTCGAGCAGTTCGTCGACCAACTGATCATAGGCCTCCGCCGAATCATCATTTACGAAAGCTGCCAGCCGCTCGGGAGTCGGCGGCAATCCCGTCAGCGCGAAGCTCAACCGACGGATTAGAGTCGCACGATCGGCGCGAGGCGCAGGCGTCAGTCCCTGGCGCTCCATAGCCGCCAACACGAACGAGTCCACGCGTGTGTGAGGCCAGTCAGCAGCGGCCACGGTTGGCAGCGGTTGTGCGCGAACGGGTTGGAACGACCAGAACTGCCGCCCCGCCACAAAATCGATTAAATTGCTGGCCCGTGCCACCGGCTCAGCGGCTGGCGGAAAGTGAGCTCCGCGCCGCACCCACTCCGTCAACTCAGCGATATCCGCATCGGCGAGCCGCCCCTTAGGAGGCATCTCCATCGCATCGTAGAGAATCGCTTCGATAAACAGGCTTTCCTCGGGCTCGCCTGCTACCAGCAACGTGCCACTGTCGCCCCCGGCAGCTATTCCATCTGCCGAATCCAGTCGCAAGCCGCCATGCAGCGCCTTGGACTGCTCCGAGTGGCACTCATAACAATGCTCGCTCAGCAGCGGCCGAATCTTCCGCTCGAAGTACTCGTATTCACTTGTCAGCGCCTGTTCGCCCGCACCCGCCAGCGTGTGTTGCCTGTCGACCGAAGTTGCCGCCCCGTCAGTTCGCAATGGGCGAGCCTGCGGTTCGCCCGCACCAATCGTGGTCACGCAGCCGATCAAAGCTACTATCAGCATTGTTAAGCGAGCAAACATAGGCTTCGGTGGAGGGCTCGAGGGTGAAGCGGCAACAGGCGGGATTTCCATTCTACACGATCGAGCATGTGTCGTGGACCGCTCCGCGGTCCTGGCTTTTCTGTCGTGGACCGCTCCGCCGGTCCTTGCTGAAACTGCTAAAAAAAGTTGACAAGGAGCATCTGATCGACGGAGCGATCAGCGACTAATTCAGTCCGTACTCGGCATCTTCGGGCATGGCGATCAGGCCTCGTCCGTGTGAAATGAATGTATAGCGACGAGGATGTGATATAAAGAGTGTGGTGAACTGAACTGCAGAGGAGAAGAGTATATGCAAACATCGATGGTTCGGGCGCTGTTGTCCATTGCTTTATGTTTCAGCCTTCCTTTCGATTGTCACTCCGCCGAAGCTTGGACCGACCGAGCATTGACGATTCACGACGGACTGGTCGTGTGGCTTGACGCAAGCGTGCAGCCAGCCGCCAGGCGTGCGCGCGGTGACCTTCCAGAGTTGACCAACCACAGCCCAGTCGACGTGTGGTTCGATGGATCGGGTAGCAAGCGAAATTTCTCCGTCGTAGCTGAATCATCGCGACCTACATTTTCCAAGTCCACGGACCAGGCCAGCATCGAGTTCGACGGCGAGGACGATTTTCTTCGGTATTCGGGCGGTGATTTGCAGTGCAACGACATGACTGCTTTCGTGGTCGCAGCGGCAACTTCTAATCTAGGCGGCTTCCGTGCTGTTTTGTGCGGCGGCGTAGCGGGCCAGAATGATTATCAAACCGGATTCAACATCGATCAGGGAGCTTTCGAATCAGCACAGTTCGAAGTGCTGAACATCGAGGGGACTGGTTTCGGCGGTATGCAAGACCTGTGGGACGGAGTGCCACAACCGTTTGGCACATTCCATTTGATCGAAGCCTCCGCGGCGGAGCAAGCGGTTCGATTAATCGTGGATGGATTGACACCCGAGACGACCCGTGTGCGCGAACCCAAACCAATGTCAATGAACACACTGACACTCGGCGCCAGACAGCTTGTTTCAGCCTCTCCGTTTTCGAGTTGTCTACACGGCAATATCGCCGAAGTCCTGTTATACGATCGTGCGTTATCTCTCGACGAAGCCGCCGCTGTCCGCAAGTACTTACTTAGCAAGTACGAAAAGACGATTGAGGTCTCGACTGTCGATCAGATGGCTGCCAAGATTCAGTGGCATACCGTTGAGAATCCCCCTCCAGCACAAGTCTTTGTGCCGGGCTTCACTGCGCGTCAACTACCCATTGCGTTGTCCAACATTAACAACCTGCAATACCGAGAAGATGGCAAGCTCTACGCTCTGGCCTACGATGGCACAATCTACCTGCTCAGTGACGCCAATGCAGATGGACTTGAGGATACGGTCGATGTGTTTTGGAAAAGCCAAGGGAAGCTCCGCAGCCCGATCGGCATGGACCTCACTCCGCTGAACTACCCACTTGGTCAAGGAGTGTTTGTAACCTCCAAAGGCTTGTGTTCGTTGATAGTCGACATCGACGGTGATGACCGGGCCGATGAACTGATCGTCGTGGCAGAGGGTTGGAAAGAGATCGGACATGGTGTCGACGGTTTGGGCGTGGCGTATGACAAGCGAGATGGCAGTGTATGGTTTGGTATCGGTACGCAGAACTTCACGAATGGTTATTTGGTCAATGCTCAGGGGAAGGCGGACTATAGCTTAACCAGCGAGCGTGGGACGATTTTGCGAGTCGCACCGGACTTTAAGAGCCGCGAGATTGCAGTCACCGGTATTCGCTTTCCAGTTGCCATACGCTTCAATGCGGCCGGAGATCTCTTCTGCACTGATCAAGAGGGGGCGACGTGGCTGCCCAATGGCAATCCGTTTGACGAACTGCTGCATATCGAAACGGGGCGACACTATGGCTTTCCTCCCGCGCACCCTCATCATTTGCCCAACGTCATCGACGAACCGAGTACGTTTGATTACGGCCCGCAGCACCAGTCGACTTGTGGCTTCAATTTTAACCAACCGTCAGCGGCCGGAGGACCGATTTTTGGTCCCGCAGCGTGGGCTGGCGATGCGTTCGTAACAGGATATTCGCGTGGAAAAATCTACCGTACACAGCTCGTAAAAACTTTAGCCGGATACGTGGCGCAGAATCAAATTCTGGCTTGTCTCAACGCACTCCCCGCCGACGTTTGCGTATCTCCGCACGGGGATCTGTTGATTGCCCTACATAGTGGTGGTCCCGACTGGGGATCGGGTCCGACCGGTGCGGGGAAATTGATAAAGCTTAGTTACACCGATCGCGAGCGCCCGCAGCCAGTTAGCGTCTGGGCGGCTGGGCCACGCCAAGTGCATATTGCATTTGACCGACCGCTAACCCCTGAAGATCTCGCCGGAGTGACTACAGACATTCGGATAACGCACGGGGCTGTGGTGCGTGCCGGCGATCGCTTTGAAACCTGGCGGCCAGGCTATGCAGTCGTACAACGGCAGACGATTACTGCACGACACGAACTGCCGGTCCAGGGAGTACAAGTCACACCGGACCGACGCACGATCGTACTGGATACTACCGCGCACAGAGTCGCAGATCACTACTCAGTCACATTGCAGGGTCTCGGCCGACCACCGCGCGCCGAAGACCCGACGCTAGAGCAGATCGCAGGCGGAGCCGAGCTTCCTCAGTCCCCTGAGACCGACTTGCACTATACGCTCAATGGTGTTTCTGCTGTGCTCGAAAGGCAACAGCAAGAAACTTGGAATGGCTGGCTGCCTCACTTGGACAGCAGTGTCAATGAACATTTCACACAAGGCAGTTCCAGCCACGAATTGTTCCGTTCTGAAGTGGCTGGCGCCGATCGCTTAACGCTAAAGACGCAGTTGGATCTGCACCATATGTTACGGCCTGACATGCAGCCAGACGCGACCATCGATTACGAATATCTTCCTGAAAATGTCACAATCGTGTTCAGGTCGGCAGCCCAACTTGCCGTGAAGTCCAGGACGAACCGCGTCGACGTCGCTTCCGATTCCGCGACCGGCTCCAGTGCACGATTGACGGTCAGTTCGACAACGCAAAAGTGGATTCCACTGGAAATATCGCTCCAGCGGACAGACTCCAGCACGCCACTCGATCTAACCGCCGTCTGGCTTACCAGTGACGATGCCAGAGAGCGACCATTTCCACTGCGGCGATTGCTTTTGCCTTGGGCACTACCCGCCATGGGCGGGAGCAAAGCGGAGACTTGGGTTCAATCAGACATACCTGAATTAGAGGG